>CAYYZZ010000327.1:0-3322 GCA_964476235.1 uncultured Streptomycetaceae bacterium
AAAATCCTCATCCCTCATCCCTCCGCCCTCATCCCTTTGTTTCTCCTCGTCCGCTCCGGCGTCGTTTTGCGTGTGCCGCTGCATCGCGCATGCACCGCGCCGCTGATCAAATCTTAACAACTTGCCGTGCCGGGCGTGCGCTTAGAGCGTGGAAAAGGGCATGAAAATTGGGCGTCTAAGCCCCTGTACCGCCCCAAAAAGACCGCCTTATTTTAGTGATTCAAGGCGTTGCGGAGGTCCGATCCGGCTATGACGACACCATGACAATCCTACACCTAACGGTGGATTTTCATGGTTACTGGGGAATCTCGAACGGCGTGTCGAGCCTGGCGCACCGGGACGACTGACGGGCTCGCCTGAAGGCGAAAGGCGAAAGGATGAGGGAACGAAACCGGGGACAGACCCTGAGGTCTCCCCGTTCAGGTCTGCCTGCGTTGCGGATCGCTATCCGGTATGCCGGCTTTGCGCAGCAGGAAACCGCTCGCGGCCAGAATGACGGAATTCGAAATGAATACCGCCGTGACGCCGAACGCCGCGCCCACGCTGCCGAAGACGATCGGCACCACCAGATGCGTGGCGTTTCGCACCGTCTTTTGCAGCCCGAAGGACTCCGCTATGCGGCCCTCCGGCGTCAGCACGTAGAGCAGCGACATCGTCATCGGCTGAGCGCAGCCGACGCCAAGGCCGAGCAGGAAAGCAATTGCCGCCAGCGCGTAGGCACTGACGAAGAACGGAAGCAAGGTGTAGGCAACAGCCGCGATGAACATGGCGCAAATCAGTATCGTGGCCTCCCTGAGCTTTTTCACCAGAAGCGGAAGGATGCCCCGAATCACGAAAGCGGCAACGAACACCGTGCCGAGTATCGTTCCGATGGCGGACGCCGAAAGCCCGATCGAGTGGCCGTAAATGGGGAGATAGAACTGGAACAAATCCTGCGCCGAGCCAACGACGCCTGCCGCAATGATGGTCATGCGCACGGACGGCGTGCGCCACAGATCCAGGACGCTGCCGCGAGTGGCGGCCTCGGCATGCACGGCCGCCGCCCTGGGCAACAAGTCCGGATTCAGTAACAAGATCACGATCGGCACCGCGGTAAGCGCGGCCAGCACCAGATACACCTGCAACTGGCCGACGTAGTCGATCGTGAATCCAGCGATGAGCGGCCCGAAAAAATTGGCGGCGGACCACCCCATGGTGATGAAGGCATAGTTGCGGGCGCGGTTTTTGGCGCCGTCGATTCCGCCTACGATGGCCTCCAGCGGGATGCTGAAAACCTGATGCGCCAGCCCCAGCACGAAGGCTGTCACACACAGCACTCCAAGCCCGTGGAACATGAACGGCAAGATCAGCGCGGCAGTCATGGCGGCAGAGCCCAGGATCACCGGCAATCGCGCTGGAACCCGGTCCGCAAACCGGCCGATGACAATCGACAGCAGCATGGGGCATAGGGAATAGAGCGCGATGACCACACCGATCGCGAATGGATTGGCCGTCAATTCCAGGGCATGCAGCGACACCGCTACCCGGCTGCCACTGAACCCGACCTGGCTGAGAGCCGAGATCATCACAACCAGGACTATCTTCATGGGGAACAATCAGAGTCGGGGAACAATCCGGGTCCGGGTGAGCTGTCCCGGGTTTCTCGGACGGTTATACAGCAACTTGCCAAGCTTGACTCCCTGGCCATCTCTAATCGATGACGAGATACGGGTGACGAGATACGGGTCATGACAGGCGTCGTCCCCGCGAAGGCGGGGATCCAGTCAACTACAGATAACACTAGATTCCCGCCTTCGCGGGAATGACGGGTGACGAGATGCGGGTGACGGGTGCGCCTTTCGCCTTTCGCCTTTCGCCTTCCGCCCTCCGCAATGGGACGAGTAAGGTTGGAACATCCGCCGCGAGCGCGCGGACCACCCTGCAGAAAAACCTCGCAATGCGCGACAGCGCACATACCGCGCTACGGATTCGCGCTACAAGTACAGATCTTGCAAACGAATATCGAGTCATTTTGACCAGGAGAAGTTATGAAGAAGCTTGCTATAGCGCTGATCGTGATGGGCAGTCTTTTGTCCGGCTGCATTGCGGTTGAAACGGACAGAGGCGCCTATCGCGGAGACCGTGACCGCGATGGCGTGCCAAATCGCGTGGATCGTGACCGGGATGGCGATGGTGTTCGCAATACCCAGGACCGGCGCCCAGACGATCCCCGCCGCTACTAACTATTTGCAGTGAGTTGTTGCCCGGCTTCGGCCGGGTGCCTTGTTCTGGGGATCCTCAAGGAGAACCAGCTGGGAACGTGTCGCAATCCTCCGGGCGGCCCGAGTCCATGCCGCGATTGAACCAGCGCACGCGCTGCTCCGATGAGCCGTGGGTGAACGACTCGGGCACGATGCGGCCCTGTTTCAATGGGGTCCGTCCCCTTTAGTTCACTGACGGAAACCGGGGACAGACTGTCCCCGATTGTTCCCAATCGTCACAACGCGGCCACGAACTCCTCGATCAGGGCGTTGACCTTGTCCGGGATCTCCATGGGCGGGAAATGCCCGGCGTCGGGGAGCTTGGTGTACTTCGACCCCGGCACTGCGTCGTGGATCTCTTTCTCGTACTCCGGCGGATTGCCGTGATCCTGCAGGCCGCGCAGGAGGAGGAGCTTCGGTTTGAGGGTCGCGATGCGCTCGCGCACGTCGAAGGCGTCTATCGCCATCAGGTCGTGATATTGGGACAGCGGGCCCACCTGGCGGTGCCGCTCCATCAGGCGCTCGCGCAAGCCCGGCTCCACCAGGTGCATCGCGCTGCGCTGAAACGCGAGCCACTCTTCGTAGACCTTCGGGTCCTCCGCTGCGCGCAGACGCATTTCGTAAGTACCCGGCGCGCGCACCTTGGGCCGCGCCGCAACCGTCATCACCACGAGGCCCTTCACTTCATCCGGATAGTCGAGGCCATACTGCAGCGCGATCGACGCGCCCAGCGTGTATCCGACCAGAACGAGGTCTTTGTTCAGGCCCTGCGCCCACAGCCAGCCGCGCACCCACTCCGTGTAGCGCGCAACGTCCGGACATCGGGTGCCCTCCGGGTGCCCGGGCAGGTTGGGCGCGACGCTGTCCGGGAAATGCTTGCGTTGATAGTAATACGCATCCGCGCAGGCGCCCGCGCCCGGACCGTGGAGAAACACGAGTTGCGACATACGAATGTTCCTCGATCATTGGCAATAGGGGTCAGACTGTCCCCTAAGGTTTCCTCATCACCCATCACCGGCCTTAACAACTAGGGAAGCTCTGCATAAGTTTGGTTTTGTCATTCCCGCGAAGGCGGGAATCCA
>CAYYZZ010000328.1:0-3316 GCA_964476235.1 uncultured Streptomycetaceae bacterium
AGCAGCCGCAAATAGAGCGCGGTATTGGTCATGACCGCGAAACAATAACAAACCCCGGCCTAAAAGAGAAACGGCAACGCCTTGTGGCGCCGCCGTTTTCCCCGGGCGCGGCCGGCCATGGCGAAGAATGGCTACTGGAAACGGTACTGGGCTGACACGAACACCGATCGTTCCAGCGCCGGGTAGGCGTTAAAGCCGGTTCCGGGCGCGTTCCTGATGCCGTAGCTGAAGTACTTCTCGTTGGTCAAGTTGCGCACCGCGGCGGCGAGCTGCCACCCACCCACTTCATGGCCGAGCTTCACGTCGACCGTGGCGTAGGTTGGCATGGTGATGGAAAAAGTGTTGGCTTGGTCGTTATCGAACCGCTGTGTCCCGACGTAGCGCGCGAAAACGCTGAGAGTGGTGCGCTCCACAATCCGCCACGAGCCGCCGACAGCGAGGGTCTGCTTGGGAACTAGCGGGACCTCGTTGCCGCTGACGTCGACCCCGCCGTATGTGCCCGAACGGAATTCTGCGCCGGTCAGCGCCAAGTTGACAAATAGTCTCAACGATCTCGAAAGGGTCCATTGCGTGTCGAGTTCGAGCCCCTGGCGCTGCGTGGGCGACAGGTTGATGTTCTGGCCGAAGAACCCGAACAGCGGGCTGAAATAGATCTCGTTCTCCAGCCGGATCTGGAAAATCGCGGCGCGCACGCGCAGCTGGCCCCCTTCGATGTCCACGCCGATCTCCCGGTCCTGCGATGTCTGCGGCTCGAGCAAGGTCGGCTGGAACCGGTTCTCGTCAACGGTGGCGATACGGAAGCTGCGGCCGATTTTTCCAAACAACGCTGCTCCCCGGGCAAAACGGTAACGCAGCGCCAGCTCATACGCATGTGGCGTACGGCTCTGCTCGACGGTCGCGGGCGCGGGCAGCAGCTCGGTGATCGAGTTTTCGCTGCGCTGCATGCGTGCGCCGGCCATAAGCCGGAGATCATTGGTCAGCTGCAGATTATCCTGGACATACAGAGCGCGATTGCGCTGTGTCGCGAGCGCGTGAGAGTTGAAAAACCCGCCGAGAAAGAGCGAGTCGTAATCCCAGAGGTCGAATTCGCCACCCACCACCAGCGTGTTGGGCATCCCGCCGACGGCGAAAGGGATTCGCAGGCGAGGCGAAAGCGCCCATGTTTCCACCTGAGTCGTCAGATTCGTGACCGCGCCGAAGAATGATTGAGTCGACTTCGCCTCACGATCGCGGTAGGTAAGGTTTACCGCCAGATCGTTGTCGCCGAACCGCCAGCCGGTCCCGAGATTCATCCGGGAGCCGCTTCGGCTGGAGAAATCGTCCGGCGTAGTTGCCCCCCGGCGGTCGGTTACCAGTTGAGCGGCGGTGCGGACGCCGGGATTGCGCAGGTCCTGCTCGTCACCGCCGAGCTTAACGCTTACATTGCGCGTCGCATCCCCGAAGCGCATATCAACCTCGGCATTGCGCTGGCGCACGTGGTTGTTGACCCGGTAATTATCCGATTCCTGCTGATTGGCGCTCACCGCAATGCCGGCGCGCTCGCCTGCCACCACCGCCGTGCCGCGCACCTCGCCGGTGCTGTAGCTGCCGGCGCCGCCGAACAGCAGCGCGGATTTTTCACCGGGCCGCGGCGCGCGCGTGATGATGTTTATCGTGCCGCCGGTCGCGCCGCCGCCGTAAAGCACGGACCCGCTACCGCGCATGATCTCGATGCGCTCGATGGCGTTCAGCGGAATCGAGCTCAGACTGGGTGATATCAACTCGATTTCCGAGAGGCGCTGGCCATTGACCAGCACCAGCGTGTTCTGGTCGCCGGTGATGCCGAAACCGCGCATGTCGATCTGGCGATCGGGACCGCCGGTGTTGTCGCGTATGTGTATACCGGCGAACTGCGAGAGCAGCTCCGGCAACGAAGGCGCCGTGCTGCGCTGTATATCCTCGGCGGTCAGCACGGTAACGCCTACGGGCAGATTGTGCTGCTGCTCCTCAAAGCGCGTTGCGGTGACGACGACCGGGGGGGCGTGGGTAACAGGCATATCGGCTGCAAATACAGCGCACGCCGTGGCCGACAGCACGGCGGCAAACCCTTTCGTGAACTGCATGGCAATCCTCGCGCACGCCCGCCGCATGCATGGAAATCAATGAGCAGACGCGCGCGGGGGAACAGCCGGGCACAGGAATCGAGCCGGGCCTGTCGCAACCCCGCGACATCACCTCAACCATCGACCCGGGCCGGTCTACGGGCTCGCGAGAACTTGATCCGCCGCCTTCCCAAGCGCACATCGCTCAGTGGCGTAGTGGCGGACCCACGCTCGCTTACCGTTGCGGGGGCAGCACAGGCATGACGCGGCTTTTGGCCATTAGCAATTAGCTGTTAGCTGAAACGATTCGCGCTTCAAGCTGATAGCCAACCGCCAACAGCCAATGGCTGTCGTTCCACCTGTTTCCCGTTTAACCCGCCGCGGGAAACGCGGACGGGCACCCGGTATCGCGTGCGGGCAGGCTATTGCGCTTACGGATAGCGCGCCGCCCGCACGGGGCTGATTGTAAGCGTCGGCGCCAGGCGTCTCAACCCGGATGCGGCAGCGCCGCAACCATCGTGTCCGCGGCCGGCGGCGGGGTTTTCCATGCTGTGTCAGGCTTTTAAGGCCGCTGCCCGCCAGTCCCGCCAAGTGAGCCGGGGCTTGGGGCACGGGGTCGAAAATGGCTTGAAATCCGGCGGCGGCCTTAATGCCAAACAACATTCAAAAATCAACGTTAACAGTTGACTTAACAAGATTTTTGAAACTATAGTGTGCCGCATGGAAGCCGACCTGAAAGCACTCGAGCAGAAGTTGGGCCAGTTCATCGAGCTATGCCAGCGGCTGCGCGTCGATAACCAGCAGCTGCGCCAGCAACTCGCTTCCGCGATGAGCAACAATAAGCAGCTCTCGGAGAAAATCGGCACTGCGACCAACCGCTTGGAGAGTCTGCTTAATCAGATTCCTGAAGAAGACGCATGAGCGCGGATCCAAAGGGCCTGCAGATCAACGTGATGGGACGCGAATTTCGCGTCGCGTGTCCGGAAGACGAGCAGAAAGGCCTGCTCGAGGCCGTGGATTATCTCAACAAGAAGATGAACGAAATCCGCGACAACGGGAAGGTCATCGGGCTCGAGCGCATCGCCATCATGGCGGCGCTCAATATCGCGCACGAACTGCTCGCAACCAAGGTCGGCGGCTTTGACATCGCGGAACTGAAGCGTAGAATGGAAAGCATGAAGACAATGCTCGATCAGGCGATGCACGATCAGAGCAAATTGTTCTGAGCTTCCCCT
>CAYYZZ010000329.1:0-3314 GCA_964476235.1 uncultured Streptomycetaceae bacterium
GCATCCGGTGCACCGTCGGGCGCTGCAGCCCGGTGCGCGTGGCGAGGTCGAGCAGACGCGATCCGCCGCGGTTGTGCGCGGCGATCTCGCGCAGCAGCGTCAACGCCCGCTCGATACTCTGGGTGCCGGTGAGTCGGTTGCCGTCATCGGCTTCGGTCGTCTTGCGTGGCATAACGGGTTGAGTCCGTATCGTGAGCGAAGCGCGATTATGCCACTAGAGCGGCTTTGGTAAAACTGGCTGCTCTGTGCTAACTTGCTAGGGAATATCGGCACCATTCGGGGCGTCATATTCTGGACTTTTAGCCGGCCGGCGCTCGCCGCCAGCACCGGGTAGCCGACCGCATCCCTCCCGTGATGAGTCCCAGCACAACAGCACAGCCAGGAGCGTCCGCATGCGACTTAAAGGCAAGACGGCGCTGATCGCCGGCGCCAGCCGCAACATAGGGAAGGAAATCGCGCTCACGTTTGCGCGCGAAGGGGCCGATCTCGTGCTGGTATCGAGAAGCCTGACCGACGACCTGAAGCAGGCGGCGCGGGAATGCGAGGGTCGTGGCGTCCGGGCGCTGCCCGTGGCGGCGGACGTGGGCGATCACGAGGCGGCGAACCGCGCAGTGCGGCAGGCGCTGGACCATTACGGCAAGGTGGACGTGCTGGTGAGCGTAGCCGCCATCCGGCCCCACAAGCCGTTCTGGGAGATCAGCTACGAAGAGTGGAACCAGGTACTGGCCGTCAACCTCTCCTCGACCTTCTATCTCGCCAAGGCGCTCGCGCCGGGCTGGATCAAGGGCGGTACCGGCGGCAGCATCGTCGCTGTGGGCGGCATGGCGTCCCTCACTTCGCAGCCGAACCGCGCCCACGTCATTGCTTCCAAGACTGGGCTTTACGGACTCATCAAAGCGCTGGCGCTCGAACTCGGGCCCTACGGCGTTCGCGCGAACCTGCTCGCCGCGGGACTTATCGGCACCGAACGGCGTAACCCCGAATGGTACCCGGAAGGCGGCGGCGTGCCGCATGGCATGGTCAGCTCGGAGCCCGACGGCACGCCCCTGGGGCGCTCCGAGGGCTCGCCGTTGAAACGCGTCGGCACGCCGCAGGAAGTCGCCAACGTAGCCCTGTTCCTGGCTTCCGACGAATCTTCGTTCGTCACCGGAGACCGCATCGTCTGCGCCGGCGGAAGATACATGTAGGCGGGAGCGGACCCCCCTATACTTGACGGCAGGATCGATCAGCGCCGGTTCTCAGCTGCCAAGGAACGATCATGATATTGCCGCGTTTTGTCACCGGGATGCTTCTGGCAGGCTTGGGAGCGCTTTGCGTAGGCGCCGCGTTCGGCCAGAACTACCCCGTCAAGCCGGTACGTATCGTTACAGCCGAGCCCGGCGGCGGCAACGATTTTGCGGCGCGCGTCCTCGCGCAGGGACTCACGCGCAGCCTCGGCCAGCAGGTGATCGTGGACAACCGGGGCGGCGCCGGCGGGGCCATTGCGGCGGAGGTCGCCGCGAAGGCGCCGCCGGACGGCTACACCCTGCTGCTCTACGCCGGCAACATCTGGACCATCCCGCTGCTGCGAAAAAATGTCCCGTACGACTTCGTCGCGGATTTTGCGCCGGTGACGTGGGTCGCGAGGTCGCCCAACACGGTCGTCGTGCATCCGTCCCTGCCGGTGCAGTCAGTGAAGGAACTGATCGCCCTGGCCAAAGCCAGGCCGGGACAGTTGAACTACGCCTCGGGCGGCAGCGGCTCCTCGACGCATCTCTCGGTGGAATTATTCAAGTCCATGGCGGGCGTCAATATCGTGCGGGTTCCCTACAAGGGCAATGCACCTGCGTTGAACGACCTGATCGCCGGCCAGGTGCAGGTGATGTTCGTCACGGCGGCCACGGTGACGCCGCACCTGACCTCGGGCAGATTGAAAGCGCTGGCGGTGACCAGCGCGGAGCCTTCCGTGCTGGCCCCGGGGCTGCCCACTGTGGCGGCGTCGGGCCTGCCCGGCTACGATTCGATCTCGATCTACGGTCTGTTCGCGCCGTCCAGGACGCCCGCGGCGATCATCAGGCTGCTCAACCAGGAAAGCGCGCAATTCCTCAAGACGGCGGAGGTGAAAGAACGGTTTTTCAAGGCGGGCGTCGAGACCGTTGGCAGTTCACCGGAGGAGTTTGCGGCGGTCATCAAGTCAGACATGACCAAGATGGCCAAGGTGATCAGGGATGCCGGGATACGTGAAGAATAACCTCCGAGTCCGTACCATGATCGAACCGAGACTACCCCGCTCGCGTCGTCTGGCAAAGAACAGGTCCCTGTGCTAACGTAAAAGTGCAATTCAGGCCTCGTCCAGCGCTGCCCTATCCTGGACTATTAAAGGCGGTCTGCCACACCCCGCTCAAATTTCTCAAACTTCCTTCTCGGTTACTGCCATGAACGATCGCGCCACCTCCACCACCCGCAACAGCTCCGCCGGCGCCCGCTTCCGCGCCGCGCTCGCCGCGGAGCGTCCGCTGCAGATCATCGGGACCATCAACGCCTACCACGCGCGACTCGCCGAGCGTGTCGGCTACCGCGCCATCTATCTCTCCGGCGGAGGCGTCGCCGCCGGCTCGCTAGGCGTGCCCGATCTGGCCATCAGCACGCTCGATGACGTGCTCACCGATATCCGCCGCATCACCGACGTGTGCGACCTGCCGCTGCTGGTGGACGTCGACACCGGCTTCGGCGGCGCATTCAATATCGCGCGCACGGTGAAATCGTTGATCAAGTTCGGCGCGGGCGCGATGCACATCGAGGACCAGGTGCTGCAGAAGCGCTGCGGCCACCGCCCGAACAAGGAGATCGTGAGCAGGGACGAGATGGTGGACCGCATCAAGGCATCCGCGGATGCCAAGACCGATTCCCAGTTCGTGGTGATCGCGCGCACCGACGCGCTGGCGGTGGAAGGCCTGCAGGCGGCGGTCGACCGCGCCTGCGCTTGCGTGGAAGCCGGCGCCGACATGATATTCCCCGAGGCGATCACCGAGCTTTCCATGTACCAGAAGTTCGCCGACGCGGTGAAGGTGCCGATCCTCGCCAACATCACCGAGTTCGGGCAGACTCCGCTGTTCACGGTCGAGGAGCTGCGCAGCGCCAACGTGGCCATGGTGCTCTATCCCCTCTCGGCGTTCCGCGCGATGAACGCGGCGGCGCTGCGGGTCTACCAGGGCATCCGCAAGGACGGCACGCAGAAAGGGGTCGTCGAGCTGATGCAGTCGCGCGAGGAACTCTACGATTACCTCGGCTACCATACCTACGAGCGCAAGCTCGACGAACTCTTCGCGCGCGAC
>CAYYZZ010000330.1:0-3300 GCA_964476235.1 uncultured Streptomycetaceae bacterium
CGGTCTTGGTGTCGCGCCGGCAGAACATGACGCTCGAGCCCTGCTGCACCAGCTCGCCGATCGCGATCAGCTTGTTGGCGGGGTCGATGCCCACCAGGTTGCGCACCAGGTAGTCGCCGGTGTCGCTGCCCGCGATCGGCAGCCCCGCGAAGATGTGGCCGCCGATGCGGTTCAAATCGCGGGCCAGCGCCTCGCCGATGTCTTCCTTGAATACGTCGAGCGCGGGGCGCCCGTCCAGGCTGACGATGACGTTCTGCTGGCACTGAGTCACCACGTGCTTCGCCCCGATCGGCGAGCAGCCCTGCGTCAGGCGGGTGGCGATGGTGACGCTGTCGGAAAACGACACGCCCGAGAATCCGCCCTCCACCACGCCGTCCGCGACCTGCAGGTTCTGCCGGCGCGAGCTGGTGAGCCCGCCCACCAGGAAGCCGCTCTCGACCTTGCCTGCCAGCTTGTTCACCAGGTCGGCGATGTCCCGGTTGTAGGGGTCGGCGTGGACGATCGCGAAATTCGGCGCCGCGCCCCCGCACTTCAACGTGATGTTATCGATGTCGGCGGCGCTCGCGATCCCCGAGAACACGCGGAAGCTATCCGGCTCGAAATCGCCCACCATCGCCGCGATGGCCGGCTCGTCCAGGTATTCCCGCCCGCTTGCGCAGACGCCGATGCCGACCGTGCCGATCCAGTGCGGAACGCCGGTCTTGCTCCTGAACAGCGCCAGGATGTCCTCGAGGTGCTCCGCGAGATGGTCGGTCACGTAGAGAAACCCGAGGCTGGCCGGCCCCTGCCCCATTTGCGCGAGGCAGGAGTTCGCCGCTTTCCGCCAGTCCTGCGCGGCTGCGTGTCCGTAGCGGAATTCCGGCATCGGAGACTCAATGCTAAATGCTAAATGTTAAATGTTGAATTAATTTCAACGCCAGCAATCGAGCCATTAAGAATTCAACATTCAAAATTGAACATTGCATCAGACGCGTTTGATCCAGCCGGGCAGCGCCTCGAGGCGCTTGATCCAGGCCATCACGCTCGGGTAATCCTCGAGCGGGATGCCCGCCTCCGGCGCGGTGTGGACGTACGGATAGCACGCGAGGTCGGCTATCGTCGGGCGGTCGAGGGCGAGCCAGGAATGGTTCTTCAGCCGCCCTTCCAGCACCGCGAGCCCCGCCCGGCCGTGCTCCTGCAGCTCTTCGAGGTTGCCCCACTTGCGCATGCCGCGCTTGTTGCCGCGCCCGATCTGCAGCCCATAGCGGACCTCGTTCTGCGCCAGCGCCATCCATTGCATGACTTCCGCCATCCCGGCCGGGTCGGCCGGCAACCACTTGTCGCCGCCGTGCTTGCGCGCGATGTACACGAGGCACGCGGTCGAGTCCCAGAACACTTTTCCCCCATCCACCAGGACCGGCACCTCGCCCCGCGGGTTGACCTTGAGGAACGGCTCCTTCTTGTTCTCACCGCCACGGGTGTCGATGATCACCTGCTCGTACGGCACGTTGAGCATGGCGAGCAGCACGCGTGGCTTGTAGGCGTTGCCGGAATTGGCGGTCATGTAGAGCTTCATCCATCCTCCTTGAGCATCCAGAGCGGCAATCGTAGCACGCGTTGATAGCGCCAGCTATTTGCGGTTAGCGGTAAGCGGTCAGCTAAAGTACTAGGATAGACGTTATAGCTTTTCATGAAGGACTTTCGAACATTGGAAGTTTGGCGAAAATCGCACGAATTTGCGCTTCTAGCGTATAGGGCAACCCATACGTTCCCGAGAAATGAACAATACGCACTGACCGCTCAGATTCGACGTGCAGCAGCTTCGATACCAGCCAACATCGCCGAGGGTTGCGGTCGCGGAAGCGACGCGGACTTCGCCCGATTTCTACAGATCGCTGCCGGATCAGCCAGTGAACTTGACAATCATCTTTTGCTCGCCCGTGATCTCAACTTGTTTTCCAAATCCGAGCATCTAGGCATGTCAGAACAGTTATGCGTAGTAAGAAAAATGCTGACCGGTTTGATAAAAAGGCTAACAGCCAACTGCTAATCGCTAACGGCTGAATTGATTCTGCCTTATCGCGGCATAAGTATCTTGAATGTCACGAAGTGAAAAAGAGTTCTTGCCGCCGGACGGGTCGGGTATTATTTAGCAGCTTGTCGGGGCGAAAGCCCGACAAGCTGCTAGGAGGCTCAGTGACAGCGGTCGTAGCGACCAACCAGACCATACTGGTAGTGGGCGGAGGAATCAGCGGCATGACTGCGGCGTTGGAAGCCGCCGAATGCGGCTAAGTTCGAGGCCGAGAAGGGACGCAGACTGACATTGAGGTAATGATGTTCACCAACAATCCATTTGCTGCGTTGACCGATTTTTTGCCCCCGCTCGTCATGCAGGTCTACATCGTCCTGATGACACTTGCAGTGGTCGGCGGAACGTTGTTCGACGTGGTTCACAAGGGCAGCGCCAAGTTCTTCGCGCGGCGGAGGGCGAAATCAGACGCTGCCGCTACGAGGCGGGTTAGCGGCGGGGAGACCGCCTCCCTAGCGATGAAAACCATTGCAGAGGCCGCAGTTTCCGGCGAGTTCTGCAAATGGCCGAGGCGGCTCTCGCATCTGCTGATGATGTACGGCTTCTTCCTGTACTTGATTACGACTGTCGTGATGATCTTCGCCTATTCGGCGGGCGCGCCTACACCCACCGTCCTGCCCACTTTGTGGACCATAGGCGCTCTGATGATTCTTGCCGGCGGTTTATGGTTTTTCTTCTTCCTCAGGGTGAACGTCGCGTATGACGGCGCTTCGCCATTTCATCTGGGCCGGGCCGACTTGTTCGTAGGCTCGCTCCTCGTGAGCATAGCGTTCGCGCTTCTTTGGCATTTCATGCAGACGACGTACGGGCACGCCACATCGACGCGGATACTTTTCGGGCTCTACATCTTCTTTACGACGCTGCTATTCGTTTCCGTTCCGTGGTCCAAGTTCGCCCACATGTTCTTCAAGCCGGCGGTCGCGTTTCAGAGAAGGGTAGAGGAGGCAAACGGCTCCTCGGATCTCCCAAGCCCGTCCACTGAAAACTACATCGTCAGGAGCTGATCGAGATGCCTACCTACACCGACATGTCGAGATGTGACGGCTGCGGAGAGTGCGTGGATATCTGTCCGTCCGACATCATGCACATCGACCCGGTCTACCGCAGGTCATACAACATCGAGCCGAATTTCTGCTGGGAGTGCTACTCGTGCGTGAAGGCATGCCCGCAGAACGCCATCGACGTTCGAGGCTATGCGGACTTCGCCCCGCTGGGCCACAAGGTGAGGGTGC
>CAYYZZ010000331.1:0-3293 GCA_964476235.1 uncultured Streptomycetaceae bacterium
GGGCAGCCGCGTCGCGCCCGCTGTGCTGCTGGAACAGGCGCTCGCCGACGAACTTGATCATGGCCGCGCGCGGCTCGCTTCCGGCCGCCGCGCCACGCTGCGCGCCGCGGCGCTCATCAACGGCGCCGCCTCCCACGCGGTGGAATTCGACGATATCTGGCGCAACGCCGTCTACCACCCGGGCGCGCCGGTGATCGCGGCCGCGCTGGCCGTCGCCCAGGCGCAGAACGCCAGCGGCGAGCAGTTCCTGCGCGGGGTGATCGTCGGTTACGAGATTTCGACCCGCATCGGCGAGGCCGTCATGCCCTCGCATTACAAGTACTGGCATACCACCGGCACGGTGGGCTGCTTCGGCGCGGCCGCGGCCGCGGCCACGCTGCTCGGCTGCAACCGCGAGCAGTTCATGAACGCGCTCGGCACCGTCGCCACTTTCGCCGCCGGGCTGCAGCAGGCGTTCCGCTCGGAGGCGATGAGCAAGCCGCTGCACGCGGGGCGCGCGGCGGAGGCCGGCGTGCTCGCGGCGCTGGCGGCGGCGAAGGGTGTCACCGGCGTGCATGACATGCTCGAGGGCGAGGTCGGGTTCGGGGCGGCGATGAGCGTCAATCCCGACTGGACGAAGGCGACGCAGGGCCTCGGCACCGATTACAACATCACCCACGTCACCTTCAAGAACCACGGCTGCTGCGGCCACACCTTCCCCTCGCTCGACGCGGTGATCGAGCTCCGGAACAAGCATAAGCTCGCGCCGAAGGACATCGCCAGGGTCCGCATCGCGACCTACCAGGGCGGCCTCGACGTGGTGGACAACTTCAAGCCCGAGGGCGATTACCAGGCGAAGTTCAGCCTGCCCTACGTGGTGGCGCACGCGCTGATTCACGGCAGCGTGCGGCTCGACGCGTTCGGGCCCGACCGGCTGAACGACCCGCAGCTGCGCGCGTTGATGGGCAAGGTCGAGCTTTCGGCCGATCCCGAGCTCTCGCGGGGCTTCCCGCGCCAGCGCGCGGCCCGCGTCGAGATCGAGACCACGGACGGGCGCAAGCTCACGCACTTCCAGCCCACGCGCAAGGGCGATCCCGAGATGCCGCTCTCGGACGCGGAGTTGAACGACAAGTACGTGGAATTGGTGGCGCCAGTGCTGGGCGACGCGGGAGCGCGCGCGCTGCTGAAGGATTTGTGGGTGCTCGAGACCTTGAAAAACGTCGAGTTCGATCACGGCGGGCGCGCGGCCGTCCGTGCCGCCGTATAACCCTCAGACCCCGCGGAGGAAAATCATGCATTACGCACGTGCCGCCAGTTTCGCCGCCGCCTGCCTGCTGGCCGGAGCGGCTGCAGCCCAGTCCTACCCCACGCGGCCGGTGCGCCTGATCGTCGCGCAGACCGCGGGCGGCAACGCCGACATCGTCGCGCGCGCGGTGGCCCAGAAGCTGGGCGACGTTCTCGGCCAGCAGTTCGTGGTGGACAATCGCGGCGGCGCGAGCGGCATCATCGCGACGGATATCGCCGCCAAGGCCGCGCCCGACGGCTATACGCTGCTCATCACTTCAAGCACGTTCGGCGTCAATCCCAGCCTGTTCAAGAAGCTGCCGTACGACCCGTTCAGGGACATCGCCCCCATCACGCTGCTCG
Organism: uncultured Streptomycetaceae bacterium; assembly: GCA_964476235.1. GTDB lineage: Bacteria > Pseudomonadota > Gammaproteobacteria > Burkholderiales > SG8-41 > SG8-41. The sequence goes on from CAYYZZ010000331.1 coordinate 1,627, forward strand.
CGGCGGCACCCAACATCCTGGTCGTCCACCCTTCGCTGCCGGTGAAAACGGTGAAGGAACTGACCGCGCTCGCCCGCGCCAAGCCGGGCTATCTCAATTTCGGCTCCTCGGGCAACGGCGGCTCGCCGCACCTCGCCGGCGAGATGTTCAAGCTGCGCACCGGCGTGAACATGGTGCACGTCCCGTTCAAGGGCGCGCCGGCGGCACAGACCGCGCTTATCGCGGGGGAAATCCACCTGAATTTTTCCAGCATGCCCTCCGCCATCGGCCACGTGAGGGCGGGCAGAATGCGGGCGATCGCGGTGACCAGCGCGAAGCGCTCCCCGGCGGTGCCCGAGCTGCCCACCCTGATGGAAGCGGGCATCCAGGACTTCGAAACCTCCGCCTGGCAGGGTTTCTTCGCCCCGGCGAAGACGCCGCCCGCGATCGTGAGCCTGCTCAACCGCGAAGCGGCCAGGGCGATCCAGTCGCCGGAGCTGAAGGCCCGCCTCGCGCCCGAGGGCGCCGAGCCAGTGGCGAATTCGCCGGAAGAGTTCCGCGCCTGGCTGAAGCAGGAAATCTCGAAATGGGCAGTGGTCGTCAAGGCCGCCAACATCAGTATTGACTGAAAACCCGTGAGTGGTGAATGGTGAGTCGTGAGTCGACTGAAACTACCCTATAACAAACGTCCACTCACTATTCACTACTCACTAATCACGCTCTCAGGAAACCGCAAATGGCCGACCCCAAGCTCCCCCTCTCCCGCTACACCGTGCTCGATCTCACGCGCGCGCGCTCCGGCCCCACCGCGGCGCGCCAGCTCGCCGACTGGGGCGCGAACATGATCAAGGTCGAGGATCCGAATGAAAAGGACGGCGGCAGCGGTCCGTGGGACCGGCGCCACGGTTTCGACTTCCAGAACCTGCAGCGCAACCGGCGCAGCCTGACGCTCAACCTGAAAACGCCGGAGGGGCTGGCGATATTCAAGCGCATGGCCGACAAGGCGGACGTGATCATCGAGAACTACCGCCCGCGCGTGAAGCACCGCCTCGGCATCGACTACGAGACCCTGAAAAAAACCAACAAGCGACTGGTGTACGCCAGCATCTCGGGCTTCGGCCAGGAAGGCCCTTACCAGGACCGTCCGGGGCTCGACCAGGTGGTGCAGGGCATGGGCGGGCTCATGTCCATCACCGGCTTGCCCGGCCAGGGGCCGGTGCGGGTCGGCATCGCCGTCTCCGACAGTACCGCCGGGCTCTACTGCGCTTTCGGCATCGTGCTCGCGCTGCTCGAGCGCGAGCACTCCGGCGAGGGGCAATGGGTCCACACCTCGCTTCTCCAGGCGCTGATCGCGCTGCTCGATTTCCAGGCCGCGCGCTGGCTGATCGCCAGGGAGGTCCCGCCGCAGGCCGGCAACGACCACCCGACCGCGATGCCGACCGGCGTGTTCAAGACCTCCGATGGCCACATCAACATCGCCGGCTCGGGCAAGCTGTACGAGCGGCTGTGCACGGCCATCGGCGCACCCGAGCTCTTCACGCATCCCGACTACGCCGGCCACAACCTGCGCGCGAAGAACCGCGTGGCGCTCAGCGCGGCGATCAACGAGCGTACCTCGAAGCGCACTTCCGCGGAGTGGATCGAGCACCTCAACCAGGCCGGGGTGCCGTGCGGCCCGATCTACACCA
>CAYYZZ010000332.1:0-3293 GCA_964476235.1 uncultured Streptomycetaceae bacterium
GTCATGCGGACGTGGCCGGTATAAGCCTTCGGATACGGATTGTGAGGGTCCACGACGTAGCGCACCTTGGAAGCCAGCGCGAGTATGCGCTCGTCCCTGACCGTCTCCTCCGTGAACGCGGAGAGTCCCGCACCGCCGGTCACGAACGCCACGGCGATGTTGAACGGCGCGCTGAATTTGGCGGCGTAGGCGTTCGCCGGACGATGCTTGGACGGCAGCGGATCCCACAAGCGGTGGACGTAGCCCTCCGCGGTCTCGCACAGAATCTCCTTCACGTCTTCCGCCTGCACGCCGCGCTGGCGCAGCCGCAGCGCGCAGTCGATGTAGGGTTGGTTCATGGTGCCGGTGGCGTACGGCTTGAAGGTGATGTCCTGCATGACCCATTTTTCACCGAAACCGCTGGTCAGCACCCCGTAATTGCCTTCGAGCGAGCGCGCGAAACCGTGGAATAGCCCGTGGGTGCCTTCCAGGACCGTGCGCGGCCCAAGGAACCCGCTCCGGCCTATCCGCGCGGCGGCGATGGCCGCTTTCGCGGCCCAGCCCGGGTGCAGGCGCTTGGTCCAGGCGCCCTCCGCCAGGTATTCGATGATCCCGCTCGCCAGGCTGCCCGAGTTGCCGAGCGCGTCCACGGTTTCCTTGCGGCTTAGCCCCATCGCTTTCGACACGGCGAGCGTCCCGCCGATCGTCCCCAGCACGCTGGTCGGGTGGAAGCCCGACTTGTGGATCGCCTTGGGAATCACCATGGAGAGCCTGCACGTGGCCTCGATGCCGGCGACGATGCCCAACAGAGCCGCGGGGCCGTCGCGCCCGAAGCGCTCGCTCGCGGCGAGCACCGCGGGTATCACCACAGCGCTGCTGTGGACCGGCCCGCCCTCGAACGTATCGTCAAAATCCTCGCCATGCGTGGCGGTGCCGTTGATGAGAGCGGCGTCCTCCGCGCTGAACCCGGACGGGTGGCCGATCGCCGTGCACGGCCCGCCGCCGTCCACCGCGCCAACAAGCGCCTGCACGTAGTCCGTGCGCCGCGCGGCGACGCACAGCCCGACGACATCGATCAGGAGCTGCTCGACGCGGGCGCGCACCGGCGCCGGGATGCTCCCCGGGCCGAGCGCCGCGACCTTCTCAGCGAGGATTTCAGTTACGGATGGGGCGGAGGACGGCGCATTCATGATGCCGCAGTCATGCGCGGGGGCGCGAGCCGCGAACGGAGAGGGGCGGCGGGGCCGGCTACGCCGGTTGCCAACCCGCCGCGGGTCATGCCCCGGGACACTAGCGCACGACCTTTGCGCCCGCGTCCTTCAGGATGTTGCGCATCGTGACGATGAACTCGTCGAAGAACTTGGAGAGTTCCGCGCTCCTCATGAAGCCGTCCTGGAAGTGGTTGTCGACGAGGTACTTCTGCCACTCGGGCGTTTTCACCATCCGTGCGAACAGATCCTCGTAGTACGCCACGACGTCCGCGGGTATTCCCGGCGGCGCTACGATGCCCCGCACCTGCGGAACGACCGGCACGTCGAAGCCCGCCTCCTTCAGTGTAGGTATGTTGGGGAAAGCCGCGAGACGCTGATCGCTTATCTGCGCGACCACCCGCATGTTGCCCGCCCGGATATGCTCGCCGGCTTCCTGGGGCTCGATCACCATCATGTCGACGTGGCCGCCCAGCAGCGCCGCAATGCGCTCGCCGCCGCCCGGGAACGAAATGAACGCCCAGTTTGCCCCGGAGTTCTTCATGAGCAGCTGGCGCACGACGTTGTCGCGGCTGGTCAGCGAGCCGCCCGACTGCTTGACCTGCCCGGGGTTCTTCTTCGCCGCATCAACGATATCCTTCAGCGACTTGTAGGGGGAGTCCGCCTTGACGACGATCATTGCGGGCTCCAGCACCAGCCGCACGATGGGCGTCATGTCCTTGACCGTCGCCTTCGCTTCGGCGCGCACCAGCGGGTTGGTCGTCCAGTTGCCGGTAAATACGGCAATAGAATGCGTGTCGCCCTTCTTCTCGTTCACGATAAAGGCCATCGCCGTGAGCCCTCCGCCGCCCGTCTTGTTCACCACCTGCATGCGCACCGGGGCAAGGTTGTTCTTCTCGATGATCTGCGATATGGCACGCGCCAGCACGTCGCCCCCGCCGCCGGGCCCGGTATGGGTAATGAACTCGATCGGCTTGGTCGGCTTGAACTGGGCCACGGCCGGACCGGCCCCGAGGACCGCGGCCGTCGTGACCGCCAGAAGACACATTGAACGAAATTTCATGGCACTCCTCCTTTTGAGTAATGGCACCGCTTAACTGCCCTCCTCGATGGCCTTGACGCGCAGCACATTGGCCTTTTTGAACAGCGGCACCAGCAGTATGAGCACCGCCAAAAATAGCATTGTTGCCGACATCGGTCTAGACGTGAATATGGTGAGGTCGCCCTGCGACATCATCAGCGACTGGCGCAGCGCGCGCTCCATGATGTCGCCGAGCACGAATCCCAGGATGAGCGGCGCCGACGGGTAATCGAGCTTGCGCATCGCGTAGCCCAGCAGCCCGAAAATCGTCAGCATCCAGGTGTCGAACAGGCTGCCGGAAACGCTGTAGACCCCCACGATCGAGATGCCGAAGATGAAGGGATAGAGCATGTAGGCCGGCAGCCGCAGGATCTGCGCGAACAGCGGGATCAGCGGGAGATTCAGGATCAGCAGCATGACGTTGCCGACATACATGCTCGCCACCAGGCCCCAGAACAGCGTCGGGTTGTCCTGGATCATGAGCGGACCGGGCCGCAGGCCCCAGAGTATGAAGGCAGCGAGCAGGATCGCGGTGGTGCCGGATCCGGGAATGCCAAGCGTCAGCAGGGGGACCATCGCCCCGCCGGTCTCGGCGTTGTTCGCCCCCTCCGGCGCCGCGACGCCCTCAACCACGCCCGTGCCGAACTTCTCGGGATGTTTCGACACCGCCTTCTCGATGCCATAGGAGATGAACGAGGCGATCGTCGAGCCCGCGCCGGGCAGGACGCCGATGACGAAACCGACCAGGGAGCCGTTGAGGAAGGCAAAGCGGCAGTCCTTGAGGTCCTGCCAGGTGGGCAGAAGATTGCGCAGGCCCTTCGGCACCGGCAGCATCTGCGCGCCTTCCCGGACCTCCATATTGCCAAGCACCTCGCCCAGGGCGAACACCCCGATCGCCACCACGATGAAATCCACGCCGTCGAGCAGCTCGGCGTGGCCGAAGGTAAAACGCGAGGCATCGCTGAACAAGTCGGTGCCCATGCCCGCGATCCACAGCCCGACCAGCATGGCGAGCAGCGCCTTGA
>CAYYZZ010000333.1:0-3288 GCA_964476235.1 uncultured Streptomycetaceae bacterium
GTGCGGGCGGTTTTGCATAAGGAGTTTGTCCGACCTAAGCCCGACAAACTCCTAGAGCGTGTCTCAAAAATCCCCTCTCCCCCAGTTTCGGGGGAGAGGGCTAGGGTGAGGGGGCGACCAGACACTCGACTCTCCCTCTAAGACCTGAACCGGTCTCTACCCCTCACCCCAACCCTCTCCCCGCTGCCGCGGGGCGAGGGGGTGTATTTGAGACATGTTCTAGTCACTAGTCACGAGTCACCAGCCACGCTTCATCTGGCCGGTGGCGCCCGCTCGATCCCGTCCACCTTCGCGCCCGGCTTGATGCCGCGCTTGCCGAACCAGCCCAGATTGACCTCCAGCGCGTACTTGGCGGGCTTCGCCGCGGGGTGGGTGTCCTGCGTATGCGGCTTCATATCCTCGAGGTTGATGATCACGCCGCGCTCGTCGAGGAACGCCACGGACAGCGGGATGTAGGTGTTCATCATCCACATGGAATGAATGGCGGTGTTATCAAAAACGAACAGCATGCCGCGACCCTTGGGGAGAATCCGGCGATGCATCAGCCCCTGCGTGCGCGTGGAATCGGTGTGCGCGACTTCCGCCGTCAGTTTGTGCCCGTTCACCGATAACGCCACTTCGGGAAGCTGGGCATGTGCTGCTGCGGCGAGCCACAGCAGAGCCAGAAACGCAACAATCCGTCCGGTTCGCATATTAGTTTCTTCGTTAAGGAGTTTGTCGGACCTGAGTCCGGCAAACTCCTAGCGCGGCGCGCTGCTGACCAGCCATTCGGCGATCGCGTTCAGCAGTTCCGTAACCTCGCCGATCGGCGGCAGCACGTCGATCTCCGCCGCCGGGTGCTTCGCGCTCAGGTCCTTCAGCAGGCGCGGCAGGTCTTTCTTCAGGTGGCCGCCCTGCGCCAGGAACAGCGGCGCGATCGTGATGCGCTGGTGGCCGCTTCCGGCCAGGCGCGCGACGCAGTCACCGAGCGCCGGTTCCATCAGCTCGAGGAACGCGAGCTCCACGGTGAGATCGGGGCGGCGGCCCGAGACCGCCTTCTGGAGCGCGCGGAACGGCTCGGCCCATTGCGAGTCGCGGGCGCCGTGCGCGAACAGCACTAACGCCGACTTCTTCGCGTTTGCCATATTCGTTTTGAAATCTGTGTTATCGCGCTCAAACCGGCGTGAATCGTGATTCGTGAATCGTGAGTCGACTGAAATGCTGAAAAGCGGCGGCGGTCCCCACCGCAAGCAAGCTACGAATCACCAATCACCAATCACGAATCACGCTTCTCAACGGCCGGTGCTGCCGAACCCGCCCGCGCCGCGGCGGCTCGCGCCAAATTCCTCCACCACGTTGAAGCCGACCTGCACCACCGGCACGACCACGAACTGGGCGAGGCGCTCCATCGGGTTGACGGTGAAGGAAGCGTTGCCGCGGTTCCAGGTCGATACGAAGATCTGGCCCTGGTAATCGGAGTCGATCAGCCCGACAAGGTTCCCCAGCACGATGCCGTGCTGGTGACCCAGGCCCGAGCGCGGCAGGACTACCGCCGCGAGACCCGGGTCGGCGAGGTGGATGGCGATGCCCGAGGGAATCAGCGCGGTCTGGCCGGGTGCGAGGGTCATGGGCGCATCGATGCAGGCGCGTAAATCGAGCCCCGCCGATCCCGGTGTCGCGTACTGCGGCAATTGGCCGCGCAGGCGCTCATCCAGAATCTTTACGTCTATCGTTCGCACAGGATGCAATACCGCCGGGCTGCAAAGAAAGGCGATTTAACCGCCAAGCCTGCCCCGGACTTGATCCGGGGACGCCAAGGCGCCAAAGAAAGACCAAAATAAATCACACTGAAACCAAAACGAAATTCAGGCGGCCTGCTGCTTATTGATCGTTGAGACCAGATTAATATTTTTCTTGATCAGCTATTTGGCGCCTTGGCGGTTCAAAGTTTTCTTCGTTTTCTCTTCGATACGTAGAGCTTCGAGATGTGGGCAATCAGTTGCCGCGCCACGACTTCCTTGGGCGCGCGCGGGAGCTTGTGCGTGCCCCGGTCGTCGAGCAGGGTGACTTCGTTGTCGTCGGAGCCGATCGCTTCCTGAGCCAGGTTGGCGACCATCAACGGTACTTTCTTCCTGCGCCGTTTTTCGTCGGCGTAAGCATCGAGGTTGCGGCTCTCGGCGGCAAAGCCGACGCAGAATGGCGGGTTGGGCCGCGCCGCCATCCAGGCGAGGATGTCGGGATTGGGCACGAGCCTCAGGTCGAGCTGCTTGCTGTCGGTCTTCTTGATCTTGTGCCGTCTCGGCTTGTCTACCCGGTAGTCGGCTATCGCGGCGACGCCGATGTAGATGTCGGCGCGCGCCGCGTTGCGCTTGACGGCATCGAACATCTCGGCGGCGGTCACGGTCTGCGTCACTTCGGCGCCCGCCGGGGCGGAGAGGCTCACGGGACCCGATATCAGCGTGACTTTGGCGCCGGCATCCAGGGCCGCGCGCGCGATCGCGTAACCCATCTTGCCCGAGCTGCGATTAGTGATGCCGCGCACGGCATCGATAGGCTCGAAGGTCGGCCCGGCGGTGATCAACACGCGCGCGCCGGCAAACAGCTTGGGCGCCAGAAACCCGGCAACCGACTCGGCGATCTCGTGCGCTTCGAGCATGCGCCCCATGCCGACTTCGCCGCACGCCTGGTCGCCGCTCGCGGGCCCCAGGACCGACACGCCGTCGCGCAGCAGCCGGTCGATATTGCGTCGCGTCGCGGGGTTCTCCCACATCTGGCGGTTCATGGCGGGCACGACGATCAGGGGGCATTCGCGCGCCAGGCACAGCGTCGAGAGCAGGTCGTCCGCCAGCCCGTTCGCCAGCTTGGCGATGAAATCGGCCGTGGCGGGCGCGACGACGATCGCATCCTTGCCGCGCGAGAGTTCGATATGCGCCATGTTGTCCGGGATGCTGGCATCCCACATGTCGGTGTAGACCGTCTTGCCGGACAGCGCCTGGAAAGTTGCCGGCGTGACCATGCACCGAGCCGCCTCGGTCATCACCACCTGAACGTCGATGCCATGGCGCTGCAGATCGCGCGTGAGCTGCGCTGCCTTGTACGCGGCAATGCCACCGGTGACGCCCAGAACGACCGATTTTCTTGAACTTTCAGCCATGTAGCGCTTCAACTTCAAGTGGGGGGTAAGAGTGTAAACCAGCGGTCAGCTCTCAGCAATCAGCCGTCAGCGAGGTAAAACAGTAAACAGCGAGCGATTGACTGTAAACCGAGCTACGCCATGTTGCGTTGAACTGCCAACTGCCAACTGCCAAC
>CAYYZZ010000334.1:0-3288 GCA_964476235.1 uncultured Streptomycetaceae bacterium
CGACGAGCACATCGCCGTTGGGAAGAACATGGAGCCAGCGGGGGTGGTCGAGGCCAGTCGCCAAAGCCTTCACCGAAAGGCCCGCTGCAGCCACCGGCGTTGCGCCGGCGGGCCAGCCCTTTGCCGGGGCGATGTGGAGGGTGGGCAGCAGTGTGGGGTTCGGCGGCGGCAGCGTCGGCTGGGGGCCGACACCCGCTTCGAACGGTAACCTCGCCATTTCGCCACAACCGGCGAAACTCAGCGCCAGCAGGCCGAGCAGAGGGTAAGCGATAGCTTTGCGCACGGGACGTCTCCGGACAACTACGCGCGACTGCCCGCCTTCGGGCCTGACCCGACTGGCCCGCGGAAACCAACAATCGACAGATAAGAAATTCAATCCCGGCGCAATTCCGGTTCGCCGAGCCGAGGCACCGGGAGCAGGCGCGGAAGAAGTTCCGGAATGCGCGTAACGGACCTTATGTTCATGCTGGCTTCTCCCTCCCCGGGAGAGGGACCGCGATCCGGGCGGGCATTGAGCGGATTCGGCGTCGAAGAACTCCTCCCCGAGCGTTGCTACAAGCAGTCAGGCGGCGATACCGGGTCGCGCTGCGTCTCGTACGGCAGTGGATTCGCAGACCCACTCAGCGATCGTCGTAGCGTTCTGCTGCGGCAGTTTCAGCGAAGAGAGCTTCGCCTGCGGCATGAGTTCCCGCAATACCTGCGCGCATGAACTCGTATGCAAAGCATCGTCACCCGGCATGATGAACGCCGGAACGTTGATTGCCGTAAGTTGTTCGCCGGTTGCGCCGGAAGGCAGGGTGTCGCCGAAGAGGTTGTCACGGCATTGCGCGACCACTTGCAGATAGTGGTCGAGATCCTGGTGGACGAACGACTCCGCGAACCCGCTATCCGAGGCGATTACAGACGACCACGGTCCGGATTCCGGATCGCTCCAGAAAAATCCGGACTGCCTGGAACGCTCCGCCACAGCCTCGAGTCCCTGTTCCCGCGCAAATGCAATGTGGCGGTCGCAGTTGGCGCGGCCCCTATTCAGCCACTGGAACCCGCCGACCGGCCAGTGCAGCAGCAGCGCACGGCAGCGCTCGGGGAAATGCGCGCCCAGCGCAAGCGCAACCGAGCAGCCCATGCAACCGCCCAAAAGGAACGCATCTTCGATTCCAAGATGGTCGAGCAACCCCTTGGCGTGCCGCGCGAAGAGTGACCAGGTAAGCGGCTCGATGCGTCCTCCTGACCCGCCTGTTTCGCGCCGGTCGTAGACGATAAGCCTAAAATCGGGGACCAACGCATCCTGTGGACGGAACCCCCTCCACACGCGGTCAGCCCACCGGCGTGAAATCGAGTCGTCGAATCCCACGGGCGCCAACAACAGCAGGGGCGGTCCCTCGCCGCGCACCTCGTAGTGGGTCTTGATCCCCTCGATTTTCGCGAATGGCATTGCTGTCCTGCGGCGTGATGAATTTCGGCTACCAAACTACGCCGTCCATGCTATCACACCTGCCGGACATCTCTCCGTCATAATGGAAAAATTTTCTCACTCGACAGATAGGAAATTCAATCCAGCGGTGATCCCTGTTCGCTGAGCCGAGGCACCAGGAGCAGGCGTGGAAGAAGTTCCGGAATGCGGGTAACGGGCCTTATTTCGTTAGACAGCTGCCACGACAGCATCCCCCATCTCGACAGTGCTGGCTTTACCACCAAGGTCGCCGGTGAGGTGCTTCGCCTCGGCAATCACCTGGTCCATCGCGGCGTCGATGAGCTGCGCCGCCTGGGTCGCTTTCGGCTCGTTGCGCTTCCTGCCGAGCCATTCGATCATCATCTTGCCCGACAGGATCATGGCGTAGGGGTTGGCGATGCCCCGGCCTGCGATGTCGGGAGCCGAGCCGTGGGTCGCCTGCGCCATCACTTGCTTCTCCCCGGCACAGATCCCCGGCGCGAGACCCAGGCCGCCGACCAGCCCCGCTCCTTCGTCAGTGATCATGTCGCCGAACTGGTTGGAGGTGACCACCACGTCGTACTGCTGCGGGTTCATCACCAGCTTCATGCACATGGTGTCCACCATGGTCTCCTCGAACTTCACGTCCGGGAATTCCTTCGCGACCTTGCGGCATTCCTCGGCGAACATGCCGCAGCAGAGGCGGTACACCGGCTCCTTGTGCACCGCGTTCACCTTCTTACGCGGGCGCGTGCGCGCGATCTCGAACGCTTCCCTCGCGACCCGGTTGGCGCCCTTGCGCGTGATCACGCGCATGCCGATGGAGATATCGTCGTTCGGCCGGAATTCCCCGCTGCCCGCGAGGACCACGCTGCTCGACATCATGCCTTCGTTCACCTCGCGCAGGAACACGATGTCCACGTCCTTGTGGATCGAAGGAATATTCGAATACGACTTGACTGGCTTGATGCTGGCGAAGAGCTGGAAGCGCTTGCGCACCGGCGGCATCACCCAGGTGGGGTCGTTGCGCGGATAGGCGCTGTGCCCGATCGGCCCCATGATCCAGCCGTCGCAATGCTCCAGCGCCTTCGCCGTGACCGGCGGCAGCGTGTTGCCGTGCAGCTCGTGCCCGCGCTTGCCGATGGGAAGCTCCTGCCATTCGACCTGCAGGCCCGTCTTCGCCGCCGCAGCCTTCAGCACCTTGACGCACTCGGGCACCACTTCCAGCCCGATGTCGTCGCCCATTAAAACTCCGATTTTAAGCATCACTTCCCCTCAGCAAAGGCGTGAGTCGTGATTGGTGAGTCGTGAATCGACCTTCTCAATTCCCCTCTCCCCGGCCGGGGAGAGGGTCAGGGTGAGGGGCAGTCGAATCACCAATCACGAATCACGAATCACGAAGTTATAACGGCGTCCTCAATCCAGCCTCAACCAGCCCGGCAGCGCCTCGCACCGCTTGAGCCAGGCCGTGACCGCGAGATAGGCGTCGAGCGACAGGCCGCCTTCCGGGGCGCGCTTCACGTACGGGTAGCACGCGATGTCCGCGATGGTCGGCCGGTTGAGCGCGAGCCAATCGTGCTCCGCCAGGCGCCAGGTCAGCGCGTCGAGCGCCTTGCGGCCGTAGCCCTGGTATTCCTCGAGATTGCCGCCCCTCAGGCCCTTCACCACGCCGCGCGACCATTGCAGGCCGAAATAGACCTCGTTCTGGGCGAAGGCAAGCCACTGCGAGACTTCGGCCATACTAAGCGGGTCGGGGGGCAGCCATTTCTTGCCGCCGTACTTGCGCGCGAGATAGACCAGATGCGCCGTGGAATCCCAGAACGCCTTGCCCTCGATCACCATCACCGGCACCTGGC
>CAYYZZ010000335.1:0-3288 GCA_964476235.1 uncultured Streptomycetaceae bacterium
GGGCGAACTGCCGCTGGAAGCGAACCCACAGGCCCCCGCGCAGAAGCAGGCCTGATTTGGCTTGCGAGCAAGCCAAATGAACGAAGACACCTTCATCTCCCACCTGATGGAGTTGCGCGATCGCCTGCTTCGCGCGCTCGTCGCGATCGCCGTCGTTGCGGTCGCGCTGACAATCTGGCCGGGAATCGGTGAAGTTTACGATCTGCTCGCCAGGCCAATGATGCAGTCGTTGCCGGAGGGCACGCGAATGATCGCGACCGGAGTGGTTTCGCCTATCCTGGTTCCCCTCAAGGTGACGCTGCTCGCCGCGTTCATGATCGCGCTGCCTTACGTGCTTTATCAGGCTTGGGCGTTTATTGCTCCGGGCTTATACGCGCACGAGAAAAGCATCGCCTTGCCGCTGGTGATCGGGAGCAGCGTTCTGTTTCTGCTGGGTGTCGCCTATTGCTACTTCGTTGTCTTTGGAATGGTTTTCCACGCGATCCAGAGCTTCGCGCCACAAGCAATCAACGCGGCCCCTGATATTGAGGCGTACCTCAATTTCGTTATCACGATGTTCCTCGCATTCGGGATTACCTTCGAGATTCCCCTGGTTCAAGTAGTGCTCGTGCGCGCGGGCGTCATTACCGTTGCAAAACTGAAGGATATACGTTCATACGTCATCGTCGCGGCCTTTGTCATCGCGGCAATCGTGACGCCGCCGGACGTGCTCTCGCAGCTGCTGCTGGCGATCCCGATGTGCCTGCTCTACGAGGTCGGGATCATCGCGGCGCTGCTGTTCGGCAAGGCGCGCCCCAGGGAAACGGATGATGGGGCAGGGGACGGCATCGAGCAGGAGCCCGGCGCCAAGCCATAGTGAATGTTGAATTTTGAGTTTTGAATGTTGAGTTGAATGCGCGACCCGGGCGGATTCAGGGCAATTCAACGCTCACCATTTAAAATTCAGCATTCAACGCTACGCGTTACTGCGCGCGTTGCGGTGGCTTCGGCCGCTGCCCGATGGTGACGGAGACCTCGTTCTCGGCCTGATTGCGCGCCACCTTGAGGCGGGCCTGCTGGCCCGGCTGCAGCGAGGCGATCGCGTTGAGCATTGCGGTCGTGTCCGCGACCGGCTTGCCGTTGACCGTGAGCAGGACGTCGCCCAGCTTCACGCCGGCCTTGTCGGCGGGCCCGCCGCGCTCCACCTGGGTGATCAGCACGCCGCCGGCCGCGGGCAGCTTGAACGATTCGGCGATCTCCCGGGTGATGTCCTGCACGCCAACGCCGATCCAGCCGCGCGTCACCTGGCCCCTCTGGATGATCTGCTCCATCACCAGCCGTGCGGTGGAGACCGGGATCGCGTAGCCGATGCCCATCGAGCCCCCGGTTTGCGAGTAGATCGCGGTGTTGATGCCGACCAGGTTGCCGCTCGCATCCACCAGCGCGCCCCCGGAATTGCCGGGATTGATCGCGGCGTCGGTCTGGATGAAGTTCTCGAAAACCGTGATGCCGAGATGGCTGCGGCCGAGGCCGCTGACGATGCCGAAGGTGACGGTCTGCCCGATGCCGAACGGGTTGCCGATCGCGAGCACGACGTCCCCGACGCGCAACTGGTCCGCCCTGGCGAAGGTGATCGAAGGCAGCTTCTGCTGCTCGACCTTGAGCACCGCGAGGTCGGTCTCGGGGTCGGTGCCGACCACCCGCGCCTGCATCTTGCGCGAGTCGGCGAGCGCGACCTCGATCTGGTCCACCGACTCGACCACGTGGTGATTGGTCAGGATGTAACCCTGCTCGCTGACGATCACGCCCGAGCCCAGGCCTTCGCGGCGCTGCGGCCCGGCATCGAGCTGGTCGCCGAAGAAATAGCGGAACAGGGGGTCGTCCATGAACGGATGGCGCGGGCGCTTGACCTCCTGGCTGGTGAAGATATTCACCACGGCGGGCATGGCCTTGCGCGCCGCATCGCTGAAGGAAGCGGCCGCGCGCCCCGGCGCGTCGGCCGGCGGTTCCCTGACCGTCACGACGTTGCCGCGCGCGTTCCAGGTGAGGAGATCGGGGCGCAGGGTCGAGACCACGAACAATACCGCGAGGCAGATCGTCGCGGTCTGGGCAAAGACGAGCCAGAGCTTGCGCATAGGCTAGGAATTTGCCGGGTTCGCTCCCGGCAAATTCCTGATGAAAAACCGGCACCGGGAGAACGAAGGCGGGAGACGCAATGAAACCCTCTTCTGATTATTCGCGATAACTGTTGGCGGGGGGCCAACTCACAAAGCTTACTGTTGCGTAATTATCACTTAAAGCGCCGAAAATCGCTTCGCGGAATGCGCGGGTTCGGCGCTGCATCCGCTCTCCCGTTTGAAAAAATGGCGGGTTACTACCATCCGGCCCGTATTCCCCGTTGAGACCGGCTGGGATGAGTGGCCGCAACATACTGATGCATAGCCATTTTTTCAAGTTTTGCTTATGTTTCACCGGGCCTTTGTGTAAAATGTCACCTTTTCGGGCGACGGAAAGAATCGTATGGCGGACAAAGAGTTGGATCAGGGCAAGCGGCGTTTTCTGATCGCAGCCACCGGCGTCGCGGGCGGCATCGTCGGCGTGGCGGCGGCCGTGCCTTTCGTCGCCAGCATGCTGCCCTCGGAGCGCGCCAAGGCGGCGGGCGCGCCGGTCGAGGCCGATTTCGGCAATCTCGCTCCTGGCGAAATGACGCTCGTTGAGTGGCGCGGCAAGCCGGTGTGGATCGTCCGCCGTACCCCGGAGATGCTCGACTCGATCAAGCAGAGCGAGGGAAAGGTCGCCGACCCCAGGAGCGAGCGCAAGCCGGGCGAATTGACGCCGCTGTACGCGCGCAACGAGTTCCGCTCGATCAAGCCGGAGTACCTCGTGGTGGTCGGCATTTGCACGCACCTGGGGTGCTCGCCGGTGGACAAGTTCAAAGCCCAGCCCGAGGCGTTCGCGAACGACTGGAAGGGCGGCTTCTACTGCCCGTGCCACGGCTCGCTGTTCGACCTCGCGGGCCGCGTCTACAAGAACAAGCCGGCGCCGGACAACCTCGAGGTCCCGCCGCACAAGTACTTGTCCGACACCAGGCTGGTCATCGGCGAAGACAGCAAGGGAGCCTGACGCCATGGCCGCCGCAGAAAAGCAACCGGTCGCGATCACCGGCGCCGGCCCGCTCAACGGGGCGTTGAGCGGTCTCATCACCTGGGTCGACCAGCGCTTCCCGCTGATGTCGCTGTGGCGGGACCACCTCGCCGAGTACTATGCGCCGAAGAACTTCAACTTCTGGTACTACTTCGGCTCGCTCGC
>CAYYZZ010000336.1:0-3286 GCA_964476235.1 uncultured Streptomycetaceae bacterium
TCAGTTGGTAGAGCAGAGGACTGACAACACGCCGCGCGAGACTTCGCTTCAGCGATGTCTGACCGTAAGGTCAAAATGGGGGCGTTATCCCATTGCGCGGCTTGTTGCGGCGTAGGCTAATATTCACGGCGGAAGCGCCGTTAATGTTAAGCGCCGACAGGTGCGGCCGGAGCCAAAATCCTTGTGAGAGGCGGTTCCGTAGTTGGTAATATGCACGTTTTTTCCGGCACGCCTCGGCCGGAAGTGTAGTTGATGTTCGGGGGCCGGGTAGCTCAGTTGGTAGAGCAGAGGACTGAAAATCCTTGTGTCGGCGGTTCAATTCCGTCCCCGGCCACCATTCCCTTCCCATTATTTTGACCAACTGAGCGGCTGGCCACTTCGCCAGGCAAACGCTCCGTCCCCGGCCACCACTCCATTTCCCCCCAACTGAGCTACCCGGCCTCTGGTGTGGCCAGATTCCGTCCCTGACCACCATTTCCCCTTCCTTAATTTCAAGAAACTGAGCTACCTGGCGCTACGTGTAGCCACGGTTGGTTCCATCTCTAGCTACCACTTCGAACTATTAGATTGTCAACGCCATCGCTTAGAGGATGTGCTGATGGAAAATGCATTAACGATAGCCCCAGATTATCCGGGGCTCGTTCAGTTGCCTTAGGTTTTTCGTTTAGGCGGCGTGTTGCCGTACCCGGCCCACACTTCCTTCTACGGCTTTTTCACCAACCCGCTAGCTTCCCTCACGGCATCGTTCCAGCGTTGCATGGTGACAGCGGCCTTGTCTATCAGCACCGTGTTGCCGCCCCGGTCCACCAGCTCCGCCAGCCGGGCGATCATGTCCACGGCTTCGTAGTGTAGCGCGATCAGGGCGGCCGCGGACTTCGACGGGCCATCGCCGACCAGCGCGACTTTCTCCCGAAATGTCTTGGCGGGTTTGACCTGCTCGGCCAGCCTCACCCATTCGGGAAGTGGAATCCTGCTCATGGATGTTCTCCTAACGTGAAAGGGACAGGATTGATCGTCTTCTGCAGCCAGTCGAACATCGCGTCCTCCTCGGGCGCGGCGGGGACTGGGGCGCGCCCATGCTCGGTGATACGGTGGTTATTATGCTGCACAGGCCCGTTTACGCCAAGCTTCCCCGGCGGTCGCCGCGCGTTGAACGGCGGCCTACCGTTCGTTCGAATGCGCGCGGCCTCGGCATCACATTCGGCAAACATCAACCGGCTCCGTGTCGGCCGCTTGTGCGCCTACACGGTCGCATCCCCAAGAAAACTGGGGCCCCTGCTCCGCGATCCGGCGCACACCAAACCGGCGCGAAGCGTCCGGATTCAATCGGACTTGAGGATATCCATCCCCGCCTGCAGGCAGCGCTCGATGCGCGCCTTTTCCTTCGCGATCGCCGCGTCCGTCCATTCCCAGAAGCCATGCTTCGTCTTCATGCCGAGGCGTCCTTTGTCCACCATGTCCTTGATGAATGCAGGATAGGTCGTCTCGGAATGGAGGTGGGGGTAGAGCGCGGCGCCGACGAGGGCGTTGGTGTCCCAGCCCGACATTTCCTTCTGCATCATCGGGCCGCAGGCGATGAAGCGGAAGCCGAAGCCGTAGCGCACGGCGGTGTCCACGCCTTCCGGCGAGACGATGCCGTCGGCGATGAGATAGAGCGCTTCGCGCAGCATGGCGTGCTGCAGCCGGTTGCCGACGAAGCCGGGCACGTCCTTCTTGACCCAGATCGGCGCCTTGTCGAGCGCCTTCATGAGCGCGACCAGGCCCTCGGCCACCTTCGGGTCGGTGAATTCCGCGCTCACGACCTCGACCAGCGGCACCAGGTGCGCCGGCATGAAGAAGTGCAGTCCCGCCACGCGCGAGCGGTGCTTCAGCACTTTGCCGATCTCGCCGATGGGAAAGTTAGAGGTGTTGCTCACCAGCGGGATGTCGGGCCGCGCGAGCCCCTCGATCTGGGCGAACAGCTTCTGCTTGAGCGGCAGGTCCTCGAGCGCCGCCTCGACCACCAGCCCGATATCCTTCCAGGGCAGGGCTTCGAGCCCGGTGTAGGTTTTGACGTTGGCCGCGTTGCCCTGCGGCGCGCCCAGCTTGTTCAGGCCGGCGGCGACGCGCGCGGGAAGCGCATCGCGCGTCTTCTGAGACGGGCTCATCACGTGCACGTTCCAGCCGCCGGCGGCGAAGATGACGGCGATATCACCGCCCATGATGCCGCCGCCGATGATGGCCACGTGGGATTGCTGCGCTGGCATGGTTCTGCTCCGGGTAAATCAAGTAGCGTTGGTGAGGACCGGTGAAGGGGGCGGGTTCAGGTTATCCGGAATCCCGGTGAGGGATTCCGGATCAATTGGCGCGGGTTGCCGTCCACTTCACCTCGCTGCCGTCGCTGGGCAGCTTGAACACGCCCTGTAGGGTGTTGCCGGATACGCGCCCGGTGTAGTCGCGGCGGGTGGTGCCGCTGGTGCCGGCGATTTCGTGGATCGAAAAGCTCAGCTGGTCGCCATTGAGCTTCACGTTGCGCAACTGCCCCATCCTGCCGTTGTCGAGCTTGATGAGCCCCTCGACCTGCTGGAACTGCTGGCGCAGCACGAGTTCGTATTCTTTCTGGCCGCTGCCGGCGACGCTCCAGCGCCAGGTGCCTTCCACCTGCGC
This sequence comes from uncultured Streptomycetaceae bacterium, assembly GCA_964476235.1. Lineage (GTDB taxonomy): Bacteria > Pseudomonadota > Gammaproteobacteria > Burkholderiales > SG8-41 > SG8-41. The sequence continues at coordinate 2,647 of CAYYZZ010000336.1, forward strand.
GGGCACGATCCACAGGTAGGCAGTGCGCCCTTCGACGTTGTCGGTCTGGTCGGGCTGCCAATCGTCCATGCTGAAGGCGTGGGACACCACGCGCGTGCCCGGCTTCATGCGCAGGATGGTCGGGCGCAGTTTCAGGTTGAGGCTCGGCAGGAGATAGAGCGTGACCACGGTGGCGTGGCTGAAGTCGGTCTGGAAGATGTCGCCGTTGATGAATTTTGCCCTGGCGGAAACGCCTTCCTTGGCTGCGGCGCGCTCCGAGAGCCCGACCATGTCGGGGTTGAACTCGACCCCCACCGCCTGGGCGCCGCGTTTGGCCGCGGTGATCACCGTGCGGCCGTCGCCGCTGCCGAGGTCGTAGTGAATGTCCTTGGCCGTGAGCTTCGCCATGTCGAGCATGCGCTCGACCAGCGCCTGGGGGGTGGGCACCCAGATGACGTCTTTGCCTTCCTGGCCGACGGACGGCGTGAATTCCAGGTTCTGCGCCGTTGCGGCGCCGGGCAGGGCGAGCGCGGCAGCGGCGAGCAGTGCAGCGAAAAGACGGGTGGCTTGTGGCTTCAAACAGTGCATGGGACTCTCCGTGGTGGATGGTTAAGCGGGCCTGCGGTTAGGAGTTTGCCAGACCTCGGTCCGGCAAACTCCT
>CAYYZZ010000337.1:0-3260 GCA_964476235.1 uncultured Streptomycetaceae bacterium
GATCGTGCCGTAGGCGCGCGTCACATCGTCCGACCACACGATCACCTTGCCGCCGTCGCCGCCGGTGATCGCATCAGCCTTGATCGTCGTGCCAGGGCCGACATAAGTGCGGAAAGCGTTGCGGAGATCCGCGTTCTTGCCCTGGAAGTCACCGCCAACCAGCACCGTGCCGCCACCGGTCTCTCCCGAAACGTTGATGCTCGCGTTCTCGATCAGACCCACCAGATTGCCGAGGACCTGGACCGTGCCGCCCTTGCCCACCACCCCGTCACCTGTCGGCGCCACCCCTCCTTCGGAAGGAGGGGAAGCAAGGCCCCTGGCTTCGATCGTCCCCACAACGAGCGTGGTGTCGCCCGACTGGATGGTGATGCTGCCGCCGTTCGGACCATTGGCGGTGGTAACCGAACCGGCTTCCAGCGTGGTGTTCTTCGTCGCCTTCAGCAGAATCTGGCCGCTTTCTCCAACTACGGCGCTGTCAGCGCGGATCGTGCCCGCGTGGTTGATCAGCCCGGCGTAGATGCCAACGCGCCCGGAGTCAGCAATGATCTGCCCCAGGTTCCGCGCTTCGTTCTCCGAGGCGGCGATCTCCACCCTCAGATTGGGCGTGCCGGGATTGACGAGCTCCACGCTGTTGCCCGCTGCAAGGATGACTTCGCCCTTCGGGGTGGTGATGATGCCATTGTTGGTGACCGCGGAGCCGATCAGGTAGACGTTGCCCCCCGGGCCCGTCGTGATGTTGCCCTGGTTGACGATGCTGCCCGCGCCCGGCACTTCGGTGAACTTCAGGCGGTTCGCGAGGAAATCTGCATTGGAGAGGTTGAGACTCGTGGCAACCAGCCCCGCGACATCGATCTGCGCCCCGGCGCCGAAGAGAATGCCCGAGGGATTGATCAGGAACACCCGCCCGTTCGACTGCAGCGTCCCGAGGATGACCGAGGGGTCGATCACTCCGGCGCTGCCCGTGACGCGGTTCAATACTGCGGAGGCCTGCGACTGCTGGATGAAACGGGTGATCTCGCTGGCGCCGATCGAGAAGCTTTGCCAGTTGATGATGGCATTCGGGGAATTGGTGACCTGGAGGAGATTACCCGCCTGCTGGATGGCAGCGGTGCCGTGAACAACCGTGGGACCGGTGGGATTGGCGAGCGCCGCGTCCGCGATGAAGCAGGCCGCGACCGCAACGGCCATCGCCTTGCGACCGAGCCCCCTGGCGTATTTTGCTCTTCTCATTATCCCTGCCCCGCGACGGAACGAACATGCAAGGCCCCCCGGCCCCTCGCTCCGCTCCGCGCGACAAAGACGCGACGGGCTAATTGTAAATCAAACTGGTGACGCCATCCCGCATGCCGCGGCCGAACCCGCCGGCCCCGGAATGTGTAATAAGTCGCATCCGATAAGTTTCAAGCTGCGGGCTAAAAAACGATCGCGAGCGAACCCGTCAGGCGCTGGCTGTTGTTGTCCCGGCTGGCGGTCTCCTGGAGGATCTGTGCGAGATCGAAGCGCAGGCTCACCATTTTCCCGTAGGTCATTCGCAGTCCCACTCCCACGCTGGCAATGGAGTCGCGCCGCACCGTGCCGGGCGGCTCGTTGTTGTACTGAACCGCGCCCCAGTCGTAGAAAGCCAGCAGGCGCGCCTTGTAGCTGTCCGTGAGCCCGACCTTGCGCGAGAGATCCGGCGTGTAGAGCTCGATCTGGCTCGAGTAACCGCGATCGCCGGCTACTTCGCGCAGCTGGTAACCACGCACCGAGTCCGGCCCGCCGATGCCGTACTGCTCGCCCGAGACCAGCGAATCGCCGGTGTACTGCCCGTTGAAGCCGACCCGCATCTGCCATTCGTTGCGGAACTGGTGGGCGTAGTTCATCCCGTAGCGCATCAGGGTGTAATTTTCCGTGGCGCCGGGGCGCGCGCGCTCGAAATCAGCAGCCTCGCCATCGTTGCCGCCGGGAAGATTGGTCACGCCACCAACATAGAATGAGAGTTCCGCGGCCGTCATGCGCTTCAGCCCGCTGTAGGTGAGGCTGGCCGGGTGAATGGTGATGTCGGGCACCAGTTGCTGGCCCTGCAGCAACACCTCGTTCTTGAACGCGCGGTAATCGAGTCCGAAAGCGACCTTCTGCTCGATCTCCTGCCACTTCGGCAGGAAGTAATTCCAGCGGACGGCGCCGATGGTACCGCTGCCGCTGACGTTGAACAGCCCCTGCACCACGCCCGAGTTCACATCGGAATAGCCCGCGATAAGGTCGAGCGAGCTGTTGAGATGGTAGTACGGGATGCGGTAGCCCAGGCCGAAGATGGTGACGTCGCTCACCTGCGTCGGCGAGGTGATGTAGCTCGCGGTCAAGGTGTGATCGCGGTTGAACAGGTTGGTGTGCTGGAAACCGAAACCCGACCGGAAATAGCCGGTATCGCCGGTGCCCGTATTGTCGAGGGTAAAGAATGCCCGCCACGGCTTGTCGTCGGTGACTTTGATCGCGACGTCGACCTGGTCTTCCGAGGCGCCCGAGCGCAGCAGGACGTTGGTCTGCTTGACCGGGTGCTCGGCGGTCATCTGCAGGTTGCGCGCGATCTCCTTCGAATTGGGGGTCTCGCCCTCCTTGATCGTCGGCAGGCTGTTCCGGATGTTCTCGTTGTTGAAGTGCGTGTTGCCCTCGATCAGCACCCGCCCCACCCGTGGCTGTATGACGCGGAACTGCACCACACCGCGGGTGATGTCCTGCTCGGGCAGTACGATCTGCACCGCCCCGTAGCCGCGGTCGCGGTAGGCCTGCTCCAGCGCCTCCAGCGCGCGCTGGATGTCGGAAAAATCCTTGTTCTTGCCGGTGTAAGGCGCAACCAGCTGCTCCATTTCCGGCGCGGAGAGCAGTGAACTGCCAACCATCTCGAAGCGGTTGATGTCGAAGCGCGGCGGCGGCACGAACGCAAGGGGCTCCGGTGAAGGCGCAACCTGCACCGGCGCGGGTTTTTCCACAGGAGGAGCGGGCTTGGCAACAACCACTGGCTTCACGGGGGAGCTGACGATGACCGCCGGCTTGGCCCGCTGATCGAGTTTTACCATGGGCAGGCAATCCCGGGTTTTCTTATAGGCTACAGTGGCCAGGCGAAACCGCACCACGCCCTCACGCGGCCTGGGCGCGGCCAATGTCACCCGGACCCCGCAATAGCCCAGATCCCGATATGCCTGCTGCACCGCGCTGCGCGCGCGCTCGATGTCGGCTGCGGTTTTCTGCGGACCGACGAAGGGGGAAACGATCCTGCTGAA
>CAYYZZ010000338.1:0-1142 GCA_964476235.1 uncultured Streptomycetaceae bacterium
CGCTGTGCCGCGAGAAGCTCTGGACCGAGAGCCTGTTCAAGCGCACGTGGGATCATTTCCGGGCAAAACTGACCTGAGCCCGGAAATGATCAAGGATGAAGGATGAAGGCGGAAGGATGACCTGGTTCTAGCTCCCGCACTGCGGGGATCATCCCTCATCCTTCAGGTTATTCATCAGCCATTACTGGCACCCGGCCATGTCACATCCAAACCGATTCCTGTTGGCCGGCGTCATGGGCTGGCCCGTCATGCACTCGCGCTCGCCGATGATGCACAACTACTGGTTCCGGCAGCACGAGCTGGCCGGGACCTACGTGCCGCTGGCGATCCAGCCCGAGGGCCTGGCCGCGGCGTTGAGGGCGCTGCACCCGCTGGGCTTCTCGGGCTGCAACCTGACGATCCCGCACAAGCAGCAGGCGATGACGATCGTGGACGAAGTGGACACGGTGGCGAAGCGCATCGGCGCGATCAGCTGCGTGGTCGTGAGGCCCAATGGATCGCTCGCCGGCACCAACAACGACTGGTTCGGCTTCGTGCACAATTTGAAGCAAGCCCAGCCGGGCTGGCGCGCGGACGCCGGGCCGGTCGTGGTGCTCGGCGCCGGCGGCGGCTCGCGCGCGGTCTGCTACGGCCTGATGCAGGAAGGCGCGAAAGAGGTCCGGCTCGTCAACCGCACGTTCGCCCGCGCCAAGGGTCTCGCCGATGAGTTCGGCGGCCCGATCCAGGCCCTGCCCTGGGAGCAGCGCCACGACGTCCTGGAAGGCGCGGCGATGGTCGTCAACGCCACCAGCCAGGGCATGCTCGGCCAGCCCGCGCTCGACATCCGGCTGGACCAGCTGTCGAAGACCGCCCTCGCCGCCGACATCATCTACATCCCGCTCGAGACGCCGTTTCTCGCCGCCGCACGGCAGCGCGGCAACCGCACTGTCAACGGCCTTGGCATGCTGCTCCACCAGGGCCGGCCGGCCTGGAAGATGTGGTTCAACATCGAGCCCGTGGTAACAGCAGAGCTGAGGGTTATGATGGAGAAATCGATTCGGGGTGACTCGTGACGGAAATCCCAGTTACAAGTTACAAGAGGTTGTACCTTGTACCTTGTACCTTGTACCTTGTACCTTGTACCTTGTACCTTGTACCTTGTA
>CAYYZZ010000338.1:1242-3192 GCA_964476235.1 uncultured Streptomycetaceae bacterium
CTTGTACCTTGTACCTTGTACCTTGTACCTTGTACCTTGTACCTTGTACCTTGTACCTTGTAACTTGATACTGAATTACCCATCACTCATCACGGGTTCTAAGGGGGAGGTAAGCTATGAAGAAGATTCTGGGTAGTGCTGTTCTGGCCGCGGCACTGATCGCCGCGGGTTGCGCGGGGCAGCAATCCGCCGACACGCCGGCGCAAGCCGGCGGCGTGCCGGTGTTCGAGGTGGACCCGTCCTGGCCGAAAATGCCGCCCAAGTGGAAGCTGGGAGATGCTTCCAGCATCGCCATCGATGCGCAGGATAACGTGTGGGTGCTGAGCCGCCCGCGGACGCTGAAGCCCGATCAGGCCGCCAGCGCCGCGCCGGCGATCCTGGTGTTCGATCCGGCGGGCAACTTCATCAGGGCCTGGGCCCCGTCGGGCAGTGGCTATCAATGGCCGGAACGGGAGCACGGCATCCACATCGACCACAAGGGCTACGTGTGGGTCGGCGGCAACAACTGCGCCGCGCGCAAGCTGCCCGGGCTCAAGGCGGTCGGGGACGACCAGCTGCTGAAGTTCACGCAGGCCGGCCAGTTCGTGATGCAGATCGGGCGCAGCAGCCAGAGCAGGGGCAATGCCGACACGATGAACCTGCACCAGCCGGCCGACGTGTGGGTGCGGCCCAGGACGAACGAGCTGTTCGTTGCCGACGGCTACGGCAACCACCGCGTCGCCGTATTCGATGCGGACACCGGCAAGTTCAAGCGGATGTGGGGCGCGTTCGGCAACAAGCCAGTGGACAAGGACGAATGCCCGCCGCCCAGCCTCAAGGCGGTCCCGGACGGCCCGGGCCCCGATCAATTCAGCATCGTGCACGCCATCCGCGTCGCCAACGACGGGACGGTGTACGTGGCCGACCGGGAAAACCGGCGCGTCCAGATGTTCACCAGCGACGGCAGGTTCGTGAAGCAGTTCGTGAGACACAACGCGCCGTTTGCGCGCAACCTGGCGCTCTCCCCGGACCCGGAGCAGCGGTTTCTGTACGTGGGCGGCGGCGTGGACATCGTCGTGCTCGACCGCAAGACGCTCGAGGTCGTGCAGTTGATCGGCGGCAAGGGATACCTCGGCGGCGGCCACCACATCGCGACCGATTCCAAAGGCAACATCTATGTCGCCGCGACCGCCCGCGGAATGCAAAAGCTGGTGTTCAAGGGAATGGCGCCGGCGCAAACCAAGTGACGGGGTGGCGCGTCGAGGGGCGGAAGAGGGGCCCCGAATGTTGTTTGTTCGGGGATCTGACCCCCGGTGGCGCGCAAAGCGGCCGATGTGATGAGGATGGATGCTTGCCGAGGATGCCGCAGAGGCCGCGGGTGATGGGGAAACCCAGGTACAAGTTACAAGTCACAAGTTAAAAGGGGCCTTGCACCTGGAACCTTGTAACTCGCTCCTGAAATCACGAACCCATGAAGCCTGCTATCGCCAACGCCCTCCTCCTCTTGCTCCTCGTATTCCCCGGAGCACCGAACGGGCTAGCCGCCGAATTCGATGCCTGCGTCCGGGCGTTGCGCAGCGAAGCGATGGCCAAAGGCATCACCCGGCAGACTTTCGACAAGGCGATGACCGGCGTCGAGCCCGACCAGGGCGTGCTCGATGCGATGGACAACCAGCCCGAGTTCACGACGCCGATCTGGGACTACCTGGCCGGCCTGGTGGACGAGCAGCGGATCGCCGACGGCCGGGCGAAGCTCGCCGAGTGGGCCACGGTGCTGGCGGACGTGGAGCGGAAGTTCGGCGTTGACCCGCATATCGTCATCGCCGTGTGGGGCGTCGAGACGGATTACGGCAGGAACATGGGCAGGCGCCCGCTGGCGCGCTCCCTGGCGACGGTCTCGTGCTTCGGCGACCGGCAGCGCTTCTTTCGCGGCGAGCTGGTCGAGGCCCTGCGCATCCTGCAAAGCGGCGA
>CAYYZZ010000339.1:0-3173 GCA_964476235.1 uncultured Streptomycetaceae bacterium
CATCCAGCGCACGATGCCCGAGACGCCGTCCACGGCGACCTGCGAGCCTTCAGGGATCTGCAGCGTGGCGCCGGGCACGCCGAGCACCGTGGGAACGCAGCGTTCGCGGGCGAGCGAGGCGAGGTGGGACGTGCTGCCACCGAGCTCGGAGACGAGGCCCGAAACGATCGCCAGCACGCGGCCCAGCGCCGGCCCGGCCATCCGGGTGACCAGCACGTCGCCCGGGGCGATGCGCGAGATCTCGCATTCGCAGTTCACCACGCAGGCGCGTCCTGTGCCCCAGCCCACGCCAGCCGGCTGGCCCCGAAGTCGCGGCTGGCGCAGCCAGATCGGGTCGGGCACCGTCGCCGGCTTGTCGTCCAGGTGCAGCGGGCGCGCCTGCAGCAGCTTGAATCCGGCATCGTCCATCGCCCATTCGATCTCGACCGGCATGCCCATGACCGCCTCGGCCTTGAGCATGAGTTGTCCCAGCTCCTCCACCTGGGCGGGGGTCAGGCACAACTTCTTCTTGGCGGGCGCCTTCGACAGGCGCGGCTGGTGGACGCAGCCGGCCTGGTGGTAGTCGATTGCCGCGTGGCTATCGCGCAGGGCGCCATTGCGGCCGAGCTCGTAGCGGTCGGGGGCGACCTCGCCTTGCGCGATCGCGGCCCCCAGTCCGGGCGTCGCGTTGATCAGCATCCCGCCCTCGGCCGTCTGGCTCAGGCCGCCGCCCGCCGTGCGCGCAGCCACCAGAGGCTGCATCAGCAGGGCCATCGCCGTGCCCGCCGGATCGAGGTCGTGCGTCGCCATGTAGCGCAGCGCGCGCGGCGCCCATAGCGCCGCCCAGCAGGCGCGCACCGCGGTGAGGAAGTCGGGCTCGTTGTCGATTCCGAGAAAGCTTTCGAATTGCCCCGCGAAGCTCGAACCATGGCGGTCCTCGACGAGCGCGGTCGAGCGCACGACGCCGGGCTGGCCGCCGGGCCGGATCAGTTCGCGCCAGGCGGCGAGGAGGGGCTCTTGCACCTCGGGCATCACCGGGCGCTCCATGAGCTTCATTCTCATCTGCAGCGCGGCGCGGCGCGCCTGCGCATCCTCGGACGCGAACACTTCACGCGCGGTTTCCTTCAGCCCCAGCGCGGCAATCTGGGCATGGTAGGCGTCGGCGGTGAGGCAAAAACCGCCGGGGTTGGGCAACCCGGCGCGGCCCAGCGCGGCGAGGTTGGCAGCCTTGGGCCCGACGCGGGAAGCGTCGGTTGCTTCAGGTTCGGAGAGACTGTAGATCAGTTTGCCCATGCTGTTACCGGTTGACGCGCACCCTCATGGCGTCATGCCTATCGCATACGCCCAGAACAGGAAGATCAGGAAGAAAAACACGCGGGTCAGAAGGGTCACGCTCGGCAGGAAGTGGAGAGGCTCCGATTCCGTGCTCGACAGGTGGTATCCCAGCACACGCTCCAGCTCGATCGCCACCTTTCGATAATGGCCCCACCACAGGCTCATGCGCTCCTCATAGAGCCAGAACACCGTCACGATGAGAAAGCCGCCGGATCGCGCCACCTTGACGGCGCCTTCGTCGAACTGCCCCTTGCCGAACGCGATATAGGCGACCGCGCCGATGACGATGAAGAAAATGGCGAACATGACGAAACGCAGATTGCTGTAGTGGCGGAGGTTTTGAACCACCTGGTCGTATTCGTGCCGCACGTTTTCAATCGGCCGCTCCTGTTTGCTCTCGCTCATCCGTCCACCCCTTTCGTTATCTGTTGCGCAGCGGTTTTATCGGTGTCAGTGGGCTGCAGAATCAATCACGATGCGCAGTATACGGCCCGGATTGCGCTCGTATTCCTCGAATGCCTCGGCCGCGCGCTCGAGCGGGCAGGTGGCGGTGACGAAGCCGCCGACTTCCACCTTGCCCGAAGCGACGAGCTCGATTGAAGGCGCCATGTCCTCGGCGAGCAGCGCGCGCGAGCCGATGATGGGGTTGATGATGACGTGCTGGCCTTTCGCGAGTCCCGAGACTGCGGGCCCGAAGGCTTCCACCGCGCCGGTCGCCTTAACGGGGCAGCGCAGGCAGATCCACGAAATACTCCGGATAGGCCTTTTGCGCGGCCTCGGTGTAGGACGTGAGCACGATATCGGTGATCTTGATCGGCTTCGCGCCCTTGATGGTGAGCTTGAGCAGATCATTCTGCGCGTTCTCGAACGCGCGCAGGCTCTCGCGCGAAATGCGGGGATCGTAGTGGATGTGCTGTATCGCCTTGCGCGCGACGTCGACGTTAACGGTGGGCACCCATTTCGAGAAGATCGCAACCGCCTCACCCCGGTTCTGGCGGGTGTAGTGGGAGGCCGCCGCCAGTCCATTCACGAAAGCCTGGATCAGCCTCGGGTTCTGCTGCACCAGCGGGTCGTGGACCGTGGCGATCATCATGTAGGAGAGGTGGCCGCCGCCGCGCAGCACCTCGTACGATTCCGGCGCTTGCGACATCGCCATCACGTTGAACGGCTCCCACGACACCATCGCGTCGACCTTGCCCGCCGCGAAGGCGCCGACCAGCGCCGGTGGCGCCATGATGCTCTGGATGTTCATCTCGCCGTAGTTCATGCCGCGCCGGGCGAGCACCATCTTCAGGTACTCGTCGGAGGTCTGCTCCTTCGCCAGGCCGATACGCTTGCCCTTGAGGTCCTCGACCCGGGTAATGCCGGAGCCTTTCCTTGCAACGATGGCGAGGGGGCTGTCGGCGAACGTGGTGGTTGCATCATTCATGATCATGCCGACCACCAGGAAGGGGGAGCCCGCATGCCGCGCCTTGAGGAAGGTGGTGACACTCATGTCCCCGATCTGGACCTCGCGCTTGGTCATGGCACCAACCATGTCGGTGCCCGTGTTGACGACCTTGAGCTTCAAGTCGATGCCGTGCTTCTTGAACAGCCCCTTCTCGACCCCCACGAACATCGGCAGATGGCCGAAGTTGTTGCCGATGACCGCATCCACCACCGGCGGTGGCTGGGTCGTCGCACATCCGCCCGCAAGCAGTCCCGCGAGCGAAGCCGCCGTCACTGCAATCCATTGCCGCAGGTTCATATTCCCCTCCATCAGAGTTGGTTGAGAGCCCTCTATCGTCCCGCGAGGGTGGAGTAGCCCGGCATCGGGTCGACCACGGTGATCTGCTCGACCGGGAAGTTCGAGATGATCT
>CAYYZZ010000340.1:0-3160 GCA_964476235.1 uncultured Streptomycetaceae bacterium
GCGCGCAACTCGTGCTTGCGCGCCGCGGCCGGCAAGGCGGACGCGGCCTGGCCGGTGTCGTCGGCCAGCTTATTTGATGCGGGACCCAGTGTCTTCACGCGGCGCGGCGATGGCTTCGGCGGGTTTGAGGCTCACGGGCGGTGCGGCCGGCGGCTTTTCCTTCGACTTGGGCTGTATCACCGCTCGCACCCGGCCTTCGGGGTTATTGGGCACGGCGGCCTTGGCGCCGCCGGTGACCTGGAAGAACTCGATCCTGGCGTCGTAGGAGATGTAATTTCCGCGCACCTCGTCCTGGCCGCGCTTCAACTGGGCGCGGTTGAACATCTGCATGGTCTCGATGCGGCCGTCGTACTCGATGCGCTCGGCCCAGCCTTCGATGTACCCGTCGTAGCCCTCGCGCTTCTGCCGGAATGAAGCGGGGTTTCCCCACGTGGTGCCCTGCTTGAAGCCTTCCTTGTCCTGGCGCACTTCCATGCGGTCGCCGCGGATCTGCAGCGTGCCCTGGGTGAGCACCACGTTGCCCTCGAAGATCGCGAGCTGCTTGGCGTCGTCGATAGTGACGCGGTCCGCTTCCAGGTTGACCGGTTTGTCGCGATCGGCTTTCTCGGCGAGCGCCGGCAAGGCGAGCAGCGCCAGCACGCAAAGCGTGGCCAATGCGCGGCCAGCCCAATCGCGTTCAGTGCCGTTCCAACCCGGGCGGAAGAGGTGATGGTTCGGTTTTATCCACATCACGTCATGTCTCGGTCGCGTTCAGTCGTAGCCCACCATGGTTGGAACGGTATCAGCGCCGTGGGCTCTTGCCTGGGTCATAGGTTCCCCGCACGTTGGAGAGCAGTTTGATGACGCGGGTTTCGTTGTTCAGCTCGAGACCGACCGCCGTGACCGTCGTTGCCGCATCGGAGATGGTGACCTCCCGGTCGGTTTTCGCCATGTTGTCATCGGGTATCACGTGCAGAAAAGCGGTCCGCACGACGAGCTCGCTGTTCGTTCCGTGGGCGGCGCGCGTCACGCGCACGTCGTCCTGGAAATACACATGCTGGCCGTTTGCCGAAACCACCGCCTCGCTCGCAGTGATGGTCACCGGCGCCTTCTCCGAACCGTAGCTGACGAACTTAGGCGTGGTCATCAGCGTGGTGTCGCCGTCGGGATAATGCACCATCTTTGCCGCCGCCAGAGTATAGCTCGCCGTTCCCGTCTCATTCAGGCTGACCGCCGAAAGATTCTCGACGATGTAATCGGGATCGTGGCGGCTGCCGCCTGTCAGGTTGCGCGCGGGCGGCTGCGCGATCTGTTCCAGCCAGAAAGTGAGCGCCGCCAGCATGGCGACGAGCAGCAGGGGCGCCGCCACGGTCAGCCGATCGCCCATCATGCCGGGCCGCCCCGGGGCCATGGGCGCGGTTCCTTTCAGACCGTCATTTTTCTGCATAATCGGCATGCCGCATTGCGAGCGACCCCTGCGCGTACAGGATGAGCTCGCAGAACTCGCGCACGGCGCCTTCTCCCCCGCGGGACCGGGTGACAAAATGGGCGTGTTGGCGCACGAGCGCCGGGGCGCCCGGGACCGTCGCTGCCAGTCCGCAGCGCCTCATGACCGGCAGGTCCACCAGATCGTCGCCGACATAGGCGCATGCCGTTGCTTCGACGCCGCAGTGGCCCAGCAGCTCCCGGAACGCCGCGAGCTTGTCCGCGACGCCCTGGTACAGCAATTCGATGCCCAGGTTGCGTGCCCGTTCCTCGACGCAGCGCGAGCGGCGGCTGGTGATGATGGCGAGCGTCAGCCCGCTGTCCTTCAGCATTCTCATGCCGTGGCCGTCGTGGACGCTGAACCGCTTCAACTCCTCTCCCGAGTCGGCGTAATAGAGCGCGCCATCGGTCAGCACGCCATCCACGTCGAACGCGGCAACGCGGATGCTTCGAGCGCGGTTGTAGATTTCCTGCATGAAATCAGCTTTCAGCTATTAGCGCCTGGCTATCAGCTTACATCAGCACAAAGTGATTTGGCTGAACGCTAACAGCTAAGCGCTGATCGCTATTAAATGACCTTGGCGCGGAACAGATCATGCATGTTCAGCGCGCCGAGCAGTTTCTGGTCCTGATCGACCACCAGCAGCTGGTTGACCTTGAAACGCTCCATGATCTCGACCGCCTCGACGGCAAGCTTGTCCGGCCCGATGGTGCGCGGGCCGCGCGTCATGACCTCGGTGATCCGGGCCGAGCGCAGATCGACGCTTTTCTCCAGGCTGCGGCGCAGGTCGCCGTCGGTAAAGATGCCGAGCACGCGGCCATGGTCGTCGAGAACCGCGGTCATGCCCATTCTGCCGCGCGACATCTCGAGCACGCCCTCCATGGCCGTCGCCGTGTGCCCGATGCCGGGCGCCTCCTTGCCGGCCCGCATCACGTCGCGCACGTGGGTGAGCAGCTTGCGTCCCAGCGTCCCGCCGGGGTGCGAAGCCGCGAACTCGTCGCGCGTGAATCCTTTCGCCTGCATCAGCGCCACCGCCAGCGCGTCGCCCAGCGCGAGCGCCGCCGTGGTGCTCGCGGTCGGCGCGAGGTTGAGCGGGCAGGCTTCTTTCTCCGCGCCGGCGTAAAGGTGGACGTCGGCTTCGCGAGCCAGCGTGGATTGGGGGTTGCCCGTCATCACGATGAGCTTCGCGCCCTGGCGCTTCAGCAGCGGGACGATCGCCATCAGCTCCTCGCTTTCGCCGGAATTGGAGAGCGCGATCAGCACGTCCTCGCGCGCCACCATGCCGAGGTCGCCGTGGCTGGCCTCGGTCGGATGGACGAAAAACGCGGGGGTGCCGGTGCTGGCCAGGGTGGAGGCGATCTTGCGCGCGATATGCCCCGATTTGCCGATGCCGCTCACCACCACGCGTCCGCGGCTGTTGAGGATCAGTTCCACCGCCTGCGCGAAGCGATGATCGAGCCTGCCGATGAGATCGGAGACGGCCTTGGCCTCGATCTCCAGCACTTCGCGCGCCATGGCGAGCACAGCGCTCTCCTGGGGTGCGCGACTGGCGCCGCCGGGTGCCGTCTTCATTGCGCGGAAAGTATAGCAGAATCACCCACTTTTCCCCGTCCGTTTCCCCGCTCATTTCCCCCTCATTTCCCCCTCATGTTCCTCCAGGCTTGCCTTGCAATTCACGGGCGATTAGGCATCATC
>CAYYZZ010000341.1:0-3151 GCA_964476235.1 uncultured Streptomycetaceae bacterium
CAGGGGCCGATGCGGAAGCTGTTGGATCACTATAAGGTAAAGCGTTGACCCCTTTGTCTAAGGTAAAGCGTTGACCCCTTTGTTTTTTTGACCCCTTTGTTTTTCAGAGCAGGCAAAGCAGATCGGTGAGGCGTTCAGGACTCGTGGCATTCCTGTGGGCGATGTGTTGGCTAGTCCCTACTGCAGGATCATGGACACCGGCAAGCTCGCCTTCGGTAGGGCGACACCTACCGAATTCTTAATGCCACCCGGCGTGCTACCCGCGCAGCAGGCCGCGGTAAACATGGAACGGGCTTCGCGCGTAATTACGCAGCACAGCGGCCCTCTAAACTTAGTGATGATCACCCACGGACCGAATATCATGGAGATTGGCCTTCTTGGGTTCGTAGAGTTTGGGGAATTCGTGGTGCTGAAACCCAAGGCCGGCATCGATTTCGACGTGCTTGGTACGATCCTCCTGAAAGCTGAGTAACCGCTGCGTGCCAACGATGTCCCGATACCACAACCAGGCAGCGACGTTCGGTATCTTGACCTCGCTGCCTAACTCCAGGTGGAACGGACGGGCCGTCAGCGCCGTGCCCTCATTAGCTGTCGTGCTGGCCCGCCGTTCACCAAGACGTTAAATCCTAATCTCGGAATTTCTTGGCGTTCTTGGCGCGCTTGGCGGTTCGATTTGATTTGATCTTATTCTTGTATTTCTTGGCGCCTTGGCGTCTTTGCGGCTAATTAAATCTTGTTTTTCCTGGTGTCTTGGCGGCGTGTCCGGTTTCGCATCCGCTAGCCTGATAAGTCCGTATCATCGGCGGGGAGGGGTAGCCCATCACCCATCACCCATCACCCATCACTCATCACGCAGGGGGTAAGCCATGGCCAAACCAGCCGTGCGGCGCCAGACCAAGTGGGTGCCGCTCACCAAGGAGCAGTTTCGCGAGCGCTTCTACGCGCGCTACTACGACCCCGCCTTCGACAAGGTGGGTCCCGAGCTGGAGAAAGTGCTCGAGGTCGCGTGGGACGGCTACATCGTCTACCGCAAGTCGCCGCGCAAGAAGCCCGCGGGCAAGGGTTACGCCGACCCGAAGTTCGAGCTGCCCGTCGAGTGGATCGAGGCGCGCGCGCAAATCGATGCCGCGGAGAAACGCCAGAAGGACCCGAAATCGCCGTCACGCATCCTGATCGTGAACGGCTCGACCCGCAGCGAGCACACCTGTCCGGGGGAAATCTCGAAGACGCGGCGCCTGGCCCAGCATGCGCAGAAGGCGATCGAGTCCGTGCCGGGCTTCGAGGCGGATTTCCTCGACATCTCGACGCTCGCCGACGAGCCATACAAGACGATTTATCCGTGCAAGGCCTGCGTGTCCACCGCCCAGCCGCTGTGCCACTGGCCCTGTACCTGCTATCCGAACCACGCGCTCGGGCAGACCAACGACTGGATGGCCGAGATCTACGAGCGCTGGGTCGCCGCGCACGGTGTGATGATCCTCTGCCCGGTGCACTGGTACCACGCGCCCGCGAGCCTGAAGCTCATGATCGACCGGCTGGTCTGCGCGGACGGCGGCAACCCCGACCCGACTTCGACGCACGGGAAGGATCCCGCGATGGCGAAAGCGCTGGAGCTGAAGGGCTGGGACTATCCCAAGCACCTGGCGGGACGCGCGTTCTCGATCGTGGCGCACGGTGACGCGGCGGGTCCGGAGAACCTGCGGCGCATGCTGACCGACTGGCTCACCGATATCGGGATGATTTCCGCCGGCCCGACCGCGGTGATGGATACCTGGATCGGCTGGTACCAGCCGTACGCGACCAGCCACGAAGATCTCGACAAGGACAAGGATGTCTTCGCCGAGGTCGGCAACGCCGCGCACGCGCTCGCCAACCAGGTGAAGCTGATCCGCTCGGGAAAATACCTGGCGCCGGATGCGGATCTCCACGATCCCCGGGAGAAATAAAGCGTGACATGATAAGACGTGACGTGATGAATCGTGACGTGGTGAGGCGTGACATGATGAAGCGCCGCTCGCGTTGGTACTGATAAATACGCTGTATCACGTCACGCAGTACCATGTCACGCTGTACCACGTCACGTTGCATCACGTCACGAATCACTCAGGTTTGATTCCCGCCACCTTTGCCAGCTTCGCCATGCGGGCAAAATCCGCGTGGAAGAATTTGCCGAATTCCTCCGGGCTGGCGCTGCCCAGCGGCGACAGGCCCTGGTTGGCGTACTGCTGCCTGACGTCGGCTTCCGCGAGCGCCTTCTGGGTCGTGGCATGCAGCTTCGCGACGATGGCGCGCGGCGTGCCTTTCGGCACGAAGATGCCGTTCCAGCTGGTGTATTCGTAGCCCGGCACGCCGGACTCGGCGATGGTCGGCAAATCGGGCATCAGCGGCGAGCGCGACGCGGAGGAAATCGCAAGCGCCTTCAGGCGCCCGGCCTTGATGTGCCCCACCAGCGCCGCGGCCGGGCTGATCGCCCACTGCGCCTCTCCGGCGACCACCGCGGCCGCCATCGGTCCGCCGCCCTTGTAGGGCACGTGGACGGTCTCGATGCCGGAGAGAATCACGAACATGATGCCGGCCAGATGGCTCGAGGCGCCGATTCCTGCGGAACCCATGTTGAGGGCCCGCGGCTTGGCCCTGGCGAGCGCGATGAATTCCTTCACGCTCTTCACGGGCAGGCTGGGATGGACCACCATCACGCTTTCCGCGTTCACCGTAAGGGATACGGGGTCGAAATCCTTGGCCGAGTCGAAGGCGAGCTTGGTGTAGGTAAACCTCGAAAGTATCATCGAGCTCGGCGCCCCGACCAGCAACGTGTAGCCGTCCGGGGTGGCGCGCGCTGCCAGCTCGACGCCGATGATGCCGCCCGCGCCGCCGCGGTTGTCGATCACGATCTGCTGGCCGAGCATTTCCGACAGCTTGGGCGTGACGATGCGCGTGATGGTGTCGAGCGAGGACCCGGCCGACTGGGCCGCGATCAGCCGCACCGGCCGGTTGGGATAAGACTGGGCCAGCGCGCTGCTCCCAACGAGCAGCGCCAAAAAGCTGATTCCTGCGATATTGCGTGCCATGGTCAGCTCCCCTTGTGATTTTTGACTGCGAGATTGTCGCACATCCGGAAAGTTGTTCATCATTCATCATTCATCATTCATCA
>CAYYZZ010000342.1:0-3140 GCA_964476235.1 uncultured Streptomycetaceae bacterium
GGTGGGGTTGCGTTACTCATCACGCCTCGGGAAGCAGGTTGTAACGGGCTGAGGGATGATAAGTTGGCAGTTTGCAGTTTGCAGTGGGCAGTTTGCATGGATTAGTTGGCAGTTGACAGTGGGCAGTTGACAGTAACTTCGAACTCGCTGCTGCAAACTGCAAACTGACGGCTGCCAACTTTCTCTATGGGACAGCTGCCAACTGCCAACTTATCAGTCACCCATCACCCATCACTCATCAGTTCTCCGGCCCGGCGTAAACCCCCGCCGTGCGCGGGAACATCGCCTTCACGATCTTGAAGCGCGAGATATCCACCGTTGCGTCCCGGTGCAGGAACAGGGAGGCGTCGCGCAGGAACTTCTCGACGCCGAAGTCGAGCATCACGCCGTTGCCGCCGTGCAGCTCCATGGCGTTTTTCGCCACCTCGAAGATTTCCACCGAGGCGAACATCTTGGCCTGGTTGCATAGCGCCTCGGCGTCGTGCGCGCCGGCGTCGACCGCGCGCACGGCCTCGTTCAGCAGCGCGCGCACCGCGGAGAGCTTGGTCGCCATGTCGGCGAGCCGCATCGCGACCGCCTGGTGCTTGATGAGGATGCGCCCGCCCTGGACGTAGTTCTGGACGTAATCGGCGGTGCGCTCGAACGCCGCCATGCCGACGCCCAGGTTCTTCGCCGCCACGATGATCTTGCCGGGGCGGAAGTAGACGCCGGCCTTGGTCATCGCGATGTCCTGCGCCAGGCAGTGGTCCTTCGGCACGGCCATGTCCTCGAACACCATCTCGCCGTTGTTCATGAAACGCCCGCCGAGAGTCTCGTTGCAGCGCTGGATGGTGAGGCCGGGCGTGTCGCGCGGCACGAGGAAGCTCGAGGTGCCCTTGGTGATGCCGGCGCCGGGCTTGGTGGTGGCGTAGACGATGTATAGCTTGGCGTCGTAGCCGTTGGTGATGAACTGCTTGCGGCCGTTGATCACCCACTGGTCGCCCTTCAGCTCGGCGCGGGTGTGCATCATCGCCTCGGGCACGTCGTAGGGCAGCCAGCGGTCGGAGGCGCCGCGCGGCTCGGTCAGGCAGTGGGCAAGCAGGAAGCTGGAATCCTCGACGATGCGCGGGAACCAGCGCTCCTGCAGGTGGCGGGGCGCGATGTTGGCGAGCAGCTTCGAGATCTTCCAGATCTGCACCAGCTTGTCGGCGAGGCCCGAGTCGCCGCGCGCGATCTCCTCCGCGACCATCGCGAAGGTCTGCACCTCGGTCTTCGGATCCACCGGCGTGCCGCCGAATTCCTCGGGCACGCCGAGCGTGCGCACGCCGATCTTGTGCGCGCCCTCGAGCAGCTCGCGCGATGGCCGGTTCTCCGGCTTCATGTCCCATTCCTTCTCCCAGTTCTTGCGGATGAAGGGGGTGACTTCCTTGTCGACGAAGGCGCGGATGGTGTTCCGCATCATGCGCTGCTCCTCCGACAGGGCGCGCTCGATCATTTGCTGCATGCGAATCTCCCTAGTAGGTAGAGCGTGACATGGTCAGGCGTGACGTGATACTGCGTGACGTGATGAGGCGTGACATGATACGGCGTGCTGTGAATTGTCAGCCTTGAAGGCCGAAAGGTGAAATGAGGGATTCGGGGTTAAACAATAAGGCGACGCATTACCACGTCACGCTTCACCATGTCACGCATTATCACGTCACGCCTCATCACGTCACGCTTTATCAAGCTCGGCAAGATCTTCGGCCGAGAGCTTGAGCGATGCCGCCGCGGCGTTTTCCTCGAGGTGGGCGAGCGAGCTCGTGCCGGGGATCGGAAGCATCACGGGCGAGCGCGCGAGCAGCCAGGCAAGCGCCACCTGTGCGGGTGTCGCGCCGAGACGGGCGGCGACGCGCTTGATTCTTGCCGAGCGCAGCGCGCGCGCCGCGCCGAGCGGGTACCAGGGGATGAAGGCGATACCCGCTTTCTCGCAGGCCGCAAGCACCCCGTCGGATTCCCGGTTCTCGATGTTGTACTCGTTCTGCACGGAGACGACGGGCGCGATGCGGCGGGCCACGTCGAGCTGGCGCGCGTCCACGTTGGAGACGCCGAGGTGCCGGATCTTGCCGGCGCGCTGCAGCGCCGCGAGCGTGCCGAAGGACTCGGCGTACGGGACGTTCGGGTCGGGCGCGTGGAACTGGTAGAGATCGATGCGTTCGAGCCGCAGCCGCTTCAAGCTTCCGTCCACGGCCCGGCGCAAGTGTTCCGGCCGCCCGTTCTCGTCCCAGCGGTGGCGGCTGGGGCGCGTCAAGCCACCCTTGGTCCCGATCACCAGCTCCTTGGGATAAGGGTGGAGCGCCTCGGCGATGAGGTTCTCGGAGACGTCCGGGCCGTAGCTGTCGGCGGTATCGAAGAAGTTGTGGCCGAGCTCGAGCGCGCGGGAGAGCAGTTTGCGCATGGCGGCGCGGTCCCTGGGTTCGCCCCAGATGTCGGGACCCGCGACCCGCATCGCGCCGAAGGCCATGCGGTTCACGGCCAGATCGCCGAGACGGAGCGCGCCCGCGGCGGCGGCGGGCTGGATCGGCTCAACCATGACGCCGGCAGTCTACACGATAAATCCCCGGTCCCGACCCCGCAAATTCATGCGGACCGATGCGATAGGATGTCGAGCGGGATCCGTGACCGGGGGACACTATTCATGCTCAGCGTCGCCGTTGTCGGAATCGGCTGGTGGGGCCAGGTTCTCATCTCGTTGATGAAGAAAAACGAAAGTCGTGAGCGGCGATCACCGCACTGCCGTCGAGTATCCGCCGTCGTCCAGCGTGTTCGCGAACCTGGAGGCGTTCGCCGATGCCGTCGAGGGCCGCGAGCCCTACCTCGTCACGCAGGAACAGATGATCGCGAACATTTCGGCGCTTGAGGCGATCATCGAATTGGCCGGGACCGACAAGAAGGTCATGGTCAGGTAGAATCTTCCCGGAACGTCCAGGAACATCGGGATCCGGGTCAAAATAACTTAGCCGAGCGGAGGGGGAGTCCGATGGGAAACCAGGCAATACGGAGTATGACGCTGCTATTGGGGGCGGCGGTCTGCGCCATGACGACGGGGCTGGTGGCGGGCCAGGCCTATCCCACCAAACCGATCCGGCTCATAGCGCCGTACCCGCCCGGCGGTTCTTCCG
>CAYYZZ010000343.1:0-3138 GCA_964476235.1 uncultured Streptomycetaceae bacterium
GCTGGGCGCGGTCGGCGCCCTGGTAGAGCGCGATGTCCGCCACGCTCGTCGCCGCGGCCTTGGTCTGCGCCGCGACCGGCGCGGCGGCAAGCGGCGCCAGCAGACACAGCAGAGACAGCAGGGACAGCAGGGACAGCTCAAGGAGTTTGTCGAACTTTCGACCGACAAACTCCTTAGGGAAGCTCTGATCAAGTAGCATCTTGTCATTCCCGCGAAGGCGGGAATCTAGAACACTCAGAACGTTACTGGGTCCCCGCCTCCGCGAGGACGACTTGATCAGAGGTTCCTTTGGCAAGACCGCCTGCTGGAGTGCGACGAGAAAAAACCAAAGCAGCATGAATGTCACCTTACCATCGCCGCGAATTGCATAAGGAGTTTGTCCGACCTAAGTCCGACAAACTCCTAGCGCTGCTGCTTGATGAAGGCCTCCTCGTAGAGCCGCGTCCACTTGTCGCCCTCGTCGAGTATCACCTTGGAATCCACGATCTTGAACGGCGGCGCGCTCTTGAGTGCGGCCACCAGCTTGGCGGAGCTCGGGGTGAAGTTGCGCTTGAGCAGGATTTCCTGCGCGTCGCTCAGCATGAAATCGAAGAACAGGACGGCGGCATGCGGATGCGGCGCGCGGCGCGCCATCGCCACCCCGTTGGGGCGGGCGATCGCGGGCGGGAACACGAACCAGTCGATCGGCGCGCCCTGGGTCTTGAGCGCCTCGGCACGGTAGTGGTAGACCGTGAGCGCCAGCGGCACTTCGCCGGAGACCACCAGGTTGGAGAGGAGCGTGTGCCCCTTGCGCACCGAGATGCCGTTTGCCGCCACGATGTCGCGGAACAGCTTGAGTCCCGGCTCGCCGAGCTCGCCGATGACACCGGCGTACCAGTCGTGGTCGTAGGCCTCGATGCCGAGCTTGCCTTTCCACTTCGGGTCGAGCAGGTCGCGCCAGGTCTTCGGCAGGTCCTCTTTCTTGATCAGGTTGGTGTTGTAGGCCGCGACGAAGATGTTCAGACGGGTGGCGATCCATTCGCGGTGCGCCGGGATGGCCTGCGGGATCAGCTCGGCGAGGTGGGGCGACTTGACCTCCTGCAGGATCTGCTCGCGGTGCAGCGCTTCCAGCTCCGGGCCGTTGGTCTCATAGGCGTCCACCTCGTAGCGGCGGCCGCGCGCCTCGGTCACCGCGCGCTGCAGGATCGCCTCGGAGCCGGCGCGCCAGACGTTGACCTTGATGCCGTATTTTTTCTCGAAGGCGGCCGTCAGCGCGCCCATGTCGCCGGTAGTGGCGGAGGTGTAGATCGTGAGGGTTCCTTCCTTCTTTGCGCCCTCGACCAGGCGCTGCGTGCGGTCGGCGCCTTGGTACAGCGCGATACCCGCCGATGGCGCCTCGCCGCCTTTGGTCTGCGCAAGGGCCGGCGCAGCTGCCCACATTGCCAGCAGCGCTGCTAGCACGACTGCGCCGGCCCTTAATCGGTAACACAACGAAAAAATTCGGGATTCCCGCATGACACTCATGAACACCCCTCCTGCGAAATATCTATTACTCAAAATAAATTGGGTTACTCGCGCGCCGGGCGCGATTAATGAAGCAGCGCATTGCTGCTTCATGCGGCCTTCGGCGGCAGATTCGCCACCTCGGCCTGGTAGGCCTCGTCCATCCGCGACTTGATGTTGTGCTTCGCGAGCGCCTCGGCGAACCACTTGCGCACGAGCGGCGGCTCGTCCGCGTAGTCCACCTGGTCACCCCCGAGCCGCCTGCTGATCCAGGCCTTGGGCACGCCCTGCGCGTTGCGGATCGCCACGCCCTCGTGCTTGAACGCCAGGTAGCGCGCCGGCGTGGTGCCGGTGTTGAAATGCTGGTGCTGCCACATGTTGGGCGGCACGATCATCGCGCCGACGTTCCACTCGTGGCGGCGCGGCTCCTCGCCCTCGGGCCACATCAGCGAATAGCCCTCGCCGGAGAGGATGACGACGTGCGCGCCGGGGCCGTGAGCGTGCGCCTTCTTGTAGGTCCCGGTCGGAAACTGCGAGATGTGGCTGTTCATCGAGCCCTTGGCCATGTTGAAGCGGATGTGGCCGCCGCCGGCGCCGCGCTCCTTGGCGGTGATGAGCTGCAGGTTGACCGCGTCGGCGACGAAATTGGTGTCGAGGAGAAAACCCTTCTGCTCGCTCTTCGGTGCGAAGTAGTCCGGTTCGCCCGCGAAGCGGTTCTTGAAGTCGTACTTCGTGTTGAAGATGAAGTCGGAATCGCCGTACAGATTCATCACGACCGGGCCGTTGGTGACCGCGACGTAGCGCGCCGGTTCCTGCCCGGAGCCGTTGAAGTGCTGGTGCCAGGCGTTGACCGGTATCGCGAACAGGGCGCCGGCTTTCCATTCGAAGGTGATGCGGCTCCCGGCGTCGTTCCACACCGCGGTGGAGCCGCGCCCGGAGAGGATCATGACCATTTCCTCGAACAACTGGCGCTGCGGCGCGAGCTTGCCGCCGGCCGGGATTTCGCACACGTAGCAGTCGTTCGAGGTGCGCGAGGCCTCGTGGTTCAGGTACACGCCGCGGCCGCCGCGGCGCGCCCACGGCTTCAGCTCGACGGTGTTCAAGTCGGGGACGTAATACGAGGGGATGATATCGAGCCCCTCGCTTTTCACCCAGCGCGTGTAAGGCGTTTCCTTCTCCGTGGCGAACTTATTCGCCATCTCTTCCGAAACCATCGCGGTTTTTGCCATTTCTCGCTCCTGACGCAAGGGCCTTGATTAGGCCGAGAATTTACTCCAACCACCCCTTCCTGCGCCAGTCTCGTTGCGAAACAGCGTAAGTAAATATTCCCCTCCTGCCCGAGGAGGGGTCGCCGCAGAGCGGTGGGGGTGGTGGGAGGATTTACCTCTTCCTTCCTCTTTTCGACTTTCGCCTTGCAGTACAGTCCCCTCGCGGGGCCTGTACTAAGCTAAGGCAAAAGGGCCTAATCTGCCGATGGCGGAGTGACGCTTCCACCACCCCGGCGCTCCGCGCCACCCCTCCTCGGACAGGAGGGGAGTCGAATCACGAATCACGAATCACGACTCACGCTTTTCTCGCCAGCAAGGGCAATGCACTTCTCGGTGCTGATGCTCAGGTAGATCGAATCGCCGACGGGGGTGCGCAGCGAGGGATGCG
>CAYYZZ010000344.1:0-3124 GCA_964476235.1 uncultured Streptomycetaceae bacterium
TGCGGCGGCAACGGCAAGCACAAAGATTTTCATGATGCTCCTCCGGTCTGGCAACTGAACGAAAATGGGTGGATTCAGGATACGCTCTTCATCAATTCCCGGGCGCGCTCACGCAGTATGAATTTCTGGATCTTGCCCGTGGCGTTTTTTGGCAGATCGCCGAACACCACGCGCTTCGGCGCCTTGAAGTGCGCCATGCGCTCGCGCACGTGGGCAACCAGCTCGTCTTCGGTCGCGGCCGCGCCGGCTTTGAGCGTGACGAAGGCAACGGGCACTTCGCCCCACTTCGGATCGGGGCCGGCCACCACTGCGGCTTCCATCACCGCAGGATGGGCGCACAGTGTGCGCTCGATCTCAATCGAGGCGATGTTTTCCCCGCCTGAAACGATGATGTCCTTGGCGCGGTCCTTGATCTCGAGATAGCCATCGGCATGCATCACGCCCAGGTCGCCGGTGCGGAACCACCCGTCGGGTATCGCTTTGCGGGTGGCGATCTCGTCCTGATAGTAACCCAGCATCACGTTGTTGCCGCGCAGCGCGATCTCGCCAAGCGTCTTGCCGTCCGCCGGCACGTCCTTGCCGTGCGGATCGACCACGCGTAGCTGCTGCGAAATCACGTTGCCGACGCCCTGGCGCGCCTTGATCTGCGCCTGCTGCTCGATCGCGAGCTGGTTCCATTCGCCGCGCCATTCGCAGATCACCGCGGGCCCGAAGGTTTCAGTGAGTCCGTACAGGTGGGTGACGTCCATACCGAGCTCGGCCATGCGCTGCAGGAGCGCCGGCGTCGGCGGCGCGCCGCCGGTAGCCACGCGCACCGTGCGTGACAGCCTCGCCGCGGCGGGATGCCACGCCAGCATGACGAGGACCGTTGGCGCGCCGTTCAGGTGAGTGACGTTCGACTCGCGCAGGTGCTTCCACACCACCGCCGGATCGAATCTGCGCAGGCAGAGATGCGCCGCGCCCGCCGCCGTCACGCCCCACGGGAAGCACCAGCCGTTGCAGTGAAACATCGGTAGCGTCCACAGAAACGTGCTGTCGCAATCGAGCCGCGTTTCCATCGCCATTGCGAGCGCCTGCAGAAAAGCGCCGCGATGGTGGTACATGACGCCCTTCGGCTTGCCGGTGGTGCCGCTCGTGTAGTTGATCGAGAGCAGCCCGCGCTCGTCGGTCACCGCGCGCCGCCACGGACCGGCACTGCCGAGCAGGAGCTCGTAGGGATCATCGGGGCGTCCGGCGCGCACCAACCGCAATCCACCGCCGGTCTGGGCGGCGATGTCGCGGACGATATCCTCGAATTCGTAATCGTAGATCAGCACCTGCGCGCCGCTATGCGCGACAGTGAAGGAGTGATCGGCAGCGGTGAGCCGCGTGTTGAGCGCCACCAGCACCGCACCGGCAAACGGCACGCCATGGTGCGCTTCCAGCAGGACATGGGTATTGGGCGCGAGCACCGCGACGCGCCCGCCTTCGGGAACGCCCATGTTGCGCAGCGCGCCGCCGAGCCGGAGACTACGGTCGAGGAACTCGGAATAAGTGTAGCGGCGCCCGTCTTCGATGACCGCGCAGCGGTCGGCGTAGACCTTGCCCGACCGCAGCAGGAAAGACGTCGGAGTCAGGGCCTCAAAGGATGCGGTCGCACTCATTTTCTGATTGAAACTTGAATCCTGAGGTGGTGAACCCTAGCCCCCAGTACCCTACCTGTTCATCCCTTCTTCATTCGTCATCCTTCTGCCTTCTGCCTTCTGCCTTCTGCCTTCTGCCTTCTGCCTTCTGCCTACTCCTTTTGCCTTTTGCCTTCTGCCTTAGAAGATATCCCCCCGCTCGTACTGCGGCGGCCAGGGAATCTTTGCCTTCAGCGACTTGGCGGCATGCAGCGGCCAGTACGGGTCGTTCAGGAAAGCCCGCGCCATGACGACAAGGTCGGCCTGCCCGCTGGCGACGATCTGCTCGGCCATTTCAGGGCTGGAAATCAGCCCCACTGCGCCCGTCGCAATGCCGGCGCGGCTGCGGATCGCCGCGGAAAACGGAACCTGGTAGCCCGGATACACGTTGATCTTCTGCCGTGGGTCGACCGCGCCACTCGAGCAGTCGATCAGGTCCACCTTGCCGCCCGCCTTGAGCAACTGCGCGAGCTTCACGCTCGCTTCGAGCTCCCAGCCGCCCTCCATCCAGTCGGTGCAGGAAATGCGCACGAACAGCGGCTTGTCATCCGGCCACTCCGAGCGCACGGCATCCACGACTTCCAGCAGGAAACGGCAGCGGTTCTCGAAGCTGCCGCCGTAACGGTCAGTACGGCGGTTCGAGATCGGCGACAGGAACGAGGAGATCAGGTAGCCGTGCGCGCCGTGCAGCTCGATGACATCGAAACCCGCCTCGCGGGCGCGCCTGGCCGCGGCGGCGAACAAAGCCACCGTGCCGGCTATGGTTTTCTCGTCCATTGCCTGCGGCACCGGGTAGCCCTCGCCAAAAGGCACTGCTGACGGCCCGATGATGGGCCATCCGCCCTGCTCCGGCATCAGTCCCTTGCCGCCTTCCCACGGCCGCATCGTTGAAGCCTTGCGCCCGGCGTGGGCGAGCTGGATTCCCGCCACCGCGCCCTGCGACTTCACGAAGCGCGTGATGCGCGCCAGTGCATCGCGCTGCGTGTCGTTCCACAGACCCATGCATCCCGCGGTAATACGGCCCTGCGGCTCCACGTTGGTCATTTCCACGAAAACGATACCCGCTCCGCCCACCGCCCGCGAAGCGAGATTCTGGAAATGCCAGTCGTTCGCCACCCCGTCGGTGGCCGAGTACTGGCACATCGGTGAAACCATGATGCGGTTCCGCGCCGTGACGGAACGGAACGTCACCAGCCGAAAGATATGCGGATTGGGATCGCGCTGGAATACCTTGCGCTCGCTTTCACCCTGCACCGGGTTCGGGGCGGGTTGTGATTTCGTATCCATTATTTCACTGGGTTATAAAAGCGTGACATGGTGAGGCGCGACATGTTGAAGCGTGACATGGTAATGCGTGACGTGATACAGCGCGAGGAGCGGTTGTTTACCCTTTAAAACAACTCTGCATCGTGTCATGCCCTATCGCGTCACGAATTATCACGTCACGCCGTATCACGTCACGC
>CAYYZZ010000345.1:0-3123 GCA_964476235.1 uncultured Streptomycetaceae bacterium
GTCCCCCTGGTTGGAAGTTCGCCGCCTGCCCGGCGGCGTGGAGCGCAGATTATAAAGAAATTTCAGACACGGAATCACACGGAATTGAATCGTCTAATCGGGGCGCGCGCGCCGGAATCCTTGACGAGCTTGGCGTAAATGACCCTGTCGCGCTTGATCTTTTCCGCCAGCTCCTGGGGCGTGCTCGCCAACGTGTCCACCGACTGGTTCGCGAGCTGTTCCTGCAGATCCCTGGACTGCAGCGCCTTGATCAGCGCCCGGCTGAGCTGCTGGATGACCGGGTCTGGCGTCCCGGCGGGCGCCGCCAGGCCCAGCCACAGTGTGAACTCGTATCCGGGCACGCCCGATTCGGCGACCGTGGGCAGGTCGGGGAAGGCCGGTATCCGCTGTCTGCTCGTGGCAGCCAGCGCGCGCACCCGGCCCGACTTGATGAGCTGAGTGGAAGTGATGGTGGTGGAGAAGGTGACCGATATGTGGCCGCCGAGCAGGTCGTTCAGCGCGAGATTCCCGGCCCGGTAGGGCACGTGAACCATCTTGATGCCCGTCATCGTGTTGAGCATCGCGCCCGCGAGATGCCCCGGCGTGCCGACGCCGCCGGAGCCGAATTCGACCTGTCCCGGCCGCGTCTTGACCAGCGCCACGAGCTGCTTGACGCTGTTGGCCGGCACCGACGGGTGGGTAATCACGATGTAGGGGGAGAGGCCGATCAGCCCCACCGGCGCGAAGTCCTGCACCGGATCGTAGGGGACCTGACGCAGCGCCGGCACGATGGCGAGCGTCGCATTGGTGACCACGGTCAGCGTGTAGCCGTCCGGCGCTGCCTTCGCGCCCTGTTCGGTGCCGACCGCGCCGCCCGCGCCGGGGCGGTTTTCGACGATGAATTGCTGGCCCAGCGAAGCGGTAAGCCGCGGCGCGATGGCGCGCGCGACGACGTCGTTGCTGCCGCCCGGGGCGAAAGGGGAGATGATGCGCACCGGCCGGCTGGGGTACGCCTGGGCCGCGGCGTAGAGCGGCAACAGCAGTAGAACCGCAAGGCAAGAACTTAGCCACGGAAACACACGGAAGGGCACGGAAATTTGAAAAGGATAAAAGGCAAATGAGATCATTTTCTGCCGTCCTGTCTTCTTGCTTCTAAGTCCGTGTGTTTCCGTGTGTTTCCGTGGCTAGCATCTCGATCATTCGATCGCCGCAGCCTCGCGCACGCTGTTGATGAGCGAGGCGCGCAGGAGAAACTCGCGCGCGAGCTTGGGGTCGCCGGCGGTGCGCCGCAGGTGGTCGTGGTTTTGCCGGCGCAGGGCGGGATCCTTCTCCTCGAGCACCTTCTTGTTGCGGGCGGTCTGCGCCTGGGTATGGTTGACGGCGACATGGCGGCGCTGGCGCGTGTAGCGGTCCAGCACATCGAGACCGGCCTCTCCCTGCAGGATGGCGGTGAGCTTCTCTCCCAGGTTGACGGCGTCGTGGATGCCGCTGTTCATGCCCATGGCCCCGATCGGGCTGACGATATGGGCGGAATCGCCGGCGAGGATCGCGCGCCCGCCGCGGAAGGTGCTGGCCACGCGCTGGTGCACCGTGTACAGGGTGCGGTGGACGACCTCGTACGGCTGGGAGCGCGGCAGGAACCGCTGCAATTGCTCCTGGATGTAGTCGTCTTCCAGCACGACTTCGGGAGCCAGGTCGATGTCGGTCGGAAAGTGCACGCGCCAGCGTTCCGGCTGCACCCACTTGAAGAGATTCGACCACTGGCCGGGATCCGACAGGTAATTGCGGTAGGCATACCCGTGGTGCTTGTCGAAGTCGTAGCACACGCACACGGTCAGGGTGCGTTCGGGATAGGTGTAGCCCTCGAGTTCGACGCCGAGCGCCTTGCGCACGTTGCTGCGCCCCCCTTCGGCGCTGACGATGAAGCTGCCGCGGATGCGCTCCTCCTCGCCCGATGAGTGGGTGACGACCGCTTCGACTCCATCGGCGTCCTGGGTGAAGGTCTTGAAGGTGGTCGCCATCCGGATGGCGCACTCCGGGCGCTGCCGCAAGAGCTGCATCGCCTCGTCGATGATCTTGGTGCGCTCGCACTGCAGGACGTAAGGAAAACGCGTGTCGTTCTTGAGCACGGCGTGGTCGAACTCGGCGAACATCTCGTCGCGCTGCCGGTCCCAGTACTGGAAGCGGGGCGAGATCAGGCCGCGCTGCTCCATGCGTTCGTAGAGGCCAAGGCCGTCGAGCATCTCGAGCGTCACCGGGTGGATGCTCCCGGCGCGCGGCTCCTGGTCGAGAAAGTTTTCCGCGGTCAGGGACTCGATCACGCAGCTCCTGATGCCGCGCTGGGCAAGGTACAGCGCGAGGCACAGCCCGACCGGGCCGCCGCCGACGATCAGTACTGGGGATTGCTGGGCTGCCATGCGTATCCGGGCGTTAGCGTTGGCGCGGGTCTGGCACGCGGGTCGGCGCGCCGACCCGGTCAACCGTCCGGCCGGTGTGTTCTCAATCAGCCGGCTTGACGTTCTTGACCGCGCCGTGCCAGCCGCTCGCCGTGATGTCGAAGATGATGCCGGTGGGATCGCGGTACTTGACCTCGTAGTAGCTGTTCGGCGTGTTGGGCAGGCGGCCCTGGTAGTGGATCGCGCCGGCCTGCTTCACCTGTTCCTCGGCCTGCGCCAGGTCGTCGACCCACATGCCGAAGTGCATGACGCCGTAGTACGGATTGTCGACTCCCGGAACCTTGCCGCCTTTGGCGAGGAGCGCGACATTGATCGTGCCATCGGTCATGTAGATGCCGTTTTGCGCGTCGCCCGCCTTGGTCATGCCGAATGCGTCCTCGAAGAACTTCTGGGCTTTCGCCACGTCCTCGACCGAAAGCGCGATGTGCCGCAGTTTGTAACGTTGCTTTGCCATGTAACACCTCCGGGTGAGTGCGCACGCCCGAGCCCGTGGATCCGGTGGGTCCAGCTACACGAATGTAATATAAAACCCCGATCTGCGGCACGCAAGGCGCGGCGGCCCCCCGAGCAGCCCGTCGGACCGAGATGTCCGACCGGCTGCTAAGGAGTTTGTCTGACCTAAGTCCGACAAACTCCTAGGGAAGCTCTGCATAAGTTTGGTTTTGTCATTCCCGCGAAGGCGGGAATC
>CAYYZZ010000346.1:0-3122 GCA_964476235.1 uncultured Streptomycetaceae bacterium
CGAGCAGGGCGCACGCCGCCATGACGTGGCCGGGGATGCAGATGCCGCACTGCAGGGCGGATTGGTTCACGAAGGCCTGCTGTACCGGGTGGAGGGCGGCGGTGCCCGCCAGTCCCTCGATCGTGCGGACGTCGGCGCCGTCGCACATCGCGGCAAGCTGCAGGCAGGAGGCGACCGGGTAGCCGTCCACGATCACGGTGCAGGTGCCGCAGGCGCCGATGCCGCAGCCGTGCTTGGTGCCGGTCAGGCGCAGGTCTTCACGCAGCACGTCCACCAGCAGGCGGTCGCCCGATTTCAAATTGACTTCGACCGGGTCGCCGTTGATTCTAAATTTGACCAGCACTTGCGCCCCTATCTCCTGTCGTGGGTATTTATTTTGTGCATCGCGCGTTGAACGGCGGCGGCTTCGTCCGTTCCAACACGCGGAATTAAACCGGCACTTCGTGTCCGGATTTAATGAATTATATATGGCAGACGCTCGGCGGTGGCCGCTTCGCGAGCGGGTTGCGGCTCTCCGGATGATGGTCAAGAATCGGCAGGCGGCCGGCAGCAACGTCGGGGCGGAACTGGCCGCGCGGGCGCCCAACGATGGCCACACGCTGATGCTGACCAACGTCTCGCTCGCGGTCAGCCGCGGCCTCTACAAGACCCTCAAATCACCTGGCGAGCGAGCTGTTCAAGGCGCTCGCTGGGCGTGGATCCGGCCACCACCACGCCATCGGAATTCGCGACATTCTTCAGGGCCGAGGCGGATAAGTGGGCGCGGGTGATCCGCGAGGCGAACATCAAGGTTGAATAATGCGTGACCGGTGACGGGATTCCCGGCTGCATAGGCGGGCAATAAAAAAGCTTGCGGTGACGCAAGCTTTTTTTGTACAGAGGGCGATCGCTGTTATATCAGCATGGCCAGCGCTTCCTGCATTTTGCCGATCAGGTAAAAGAACAGGAACGCCAGCGCCAGCATGAACAACCAGGTGATCTGCTTGGCGGAGTGCATTTTCTGCACGACAGGATCGTCCTCCGCCTTGCGGGCGGCGAGATCCTGGCAGTAACGGTGCAGGTCCTCGATCGATTTGAGTTCGGTTGATGTCATCGCAATCCGTCCCGGGCAGGCGACGAGTCACGAAAAAATAACAGAAGCGGCAGGGCTCTACAATATCGGATATTCGTCAATTAGTTACGAATATTCGTCACCGGCCCTGAAACCTGAGAATTTGTTAGGTTTGGGACCCCTGATACCGGATTGAGGGAAGGGGTGGGTGGCCCCTGAAGCCATCAGGCCTTTAAAGGAACACTAACCGGGGGGGTGATTCTTGTCCGCTAGCAGCCTGTCGGACTTAACAGTCTGACAGGCTGCTCAAGCAAAACCGGCTGACAATTCGGAATAAAAACCACCCGAAGCGGCCGAATATGAAGAAAAGCAGGGGTGAATTCCGCTATCCGTCATTCTTTTTTGCGTTTTTCTGGCGCCGGTTTTGCATTAGGAGTTTGTCGGTGCCAAGTCCGACAAACTCCTAGGCGGATTTGATCCGGTCAGTTGCAGAGCGGGACCGCCGGGACAGGCGGGAATCTGTCCCGGTTCCAAACCTTTTCGGATTGATCAGCAGCGCACGCTGGTAGTGCTTGAACGCGGTCTCCAGCTGGCCGGCGTTGCGGTAGGAGTAGGCGAGCATGTTCTGGATATCCGCGTTGCGCGCGTCGCGCTGCGCGGCCGCCGTAAAGGCCTTGATGGCGGCGTTCCAGTTCTTGGCTTCGACCGCGCGCCGGCCCTCTGCAAAGTCGGGGTTGCTGGTGGTCAGAACTTCCATGGGTTCAGGTTCCATGGCGGGCAAGACCGGGCCGGAGACAACGGCCAGGCTGGCAGCGAGGGCAACCCGTGCGAGTTTGCGATAGGGGGTCGGCATGACGTCCTCCATTCAGGGGTCCAGGCGGGCCATACGCGGCTCCGGCCGGCATGGATGTAAACAAACATTCTATACCGCCTATTCCTGAAGACTTTTGTCGAAGAGGCCGGCCCCGGGTTTCATTTGCTCAATATTCCTCGCCGAAAAAGACTGGCAAAGGTGCTTTTTTGTTGGCACGATACACTGGACTAAAGGGGGTGGCATGCTGGAAGTCCGTGGGCTCAAGAAAGAATTTCAGCCGTTGTCCGGGCCGCCCGTGGTTGCCATAGGCGACGTGACCTTCAGGGTCGAAGCGCGCCAGTTCGTCTCGATCGTGGGGCCTTCGGGCTGCGGAAAATCCACGCTGTTGCAGTGCGTGGCCGGCCTGATGCGCCCCACCGCGGGCGCCGTGATCCTCGACGGGCGCGAAGTCATCGGGCCGCCGGAGGGCCTCATCCTGTTGTTCCAGGAGTACAACAAGTCGTTGATGGCCTGGCGCTCGGTGCTGGGCAACGTCTGCTTCGGGCTCGAGAACCGGCCGGGCCTGGCCCGCGCGGAAATGGAAGCCGAGGCGCGCCATTACATCGAAATGGTGGGCCTGAGCGGCTTCGAGCGCCACTATCCCTGGGAGCTTTCCGGCGGCATGCAGCAGCGCGTGGCGATCGCCCGCGCGCTCGCGTGCAAGCCCCAGGTGCTGCTGATGGACGAGCCGTTCGGCTCGCTCGATGCCCTCACGCGGATCGAGCTCGAGGACACCTTGCTGCGCCTGTGGGAATCGCTGCGCTCGACGATATTGTTCGTCACGCACGACATCGAGGAGGCGGTCTACCTGTCCGACCGGGTCTATGTTCTGTCGAGCCGGCCCTCGCGCATGATCTCCGATGCCGCGGTGGACCTGCCCCGTCCGCGCAACCAGCTCGCCAGCCGGGAGGATGCCCGTTTCATCAAGCTGCGCCACCACACCTTCGAGCTGATCTCGAAGGAAATGGCTGGCGCCTTAGAGCCTCTAACATAGTGAAACACGCGTGCGTTGCGAGCCAAAATTGATGATGACGCGAAGGACGGTGCAGGCTATATGTCGATATAGCCAAGCCGGCCGACAAAGTGTCCCGCGCAGGGCGGAGCAGGTTCCCAGCGTTGTGTGCTTGGATGCGACCCCGGAGCGGGACAGGAGAGCGCCGTAACGCGCGGGACTCACACGCGCCTACGCGGTCGCATCCCCGCAAGCGGGGCCCCTGC
>CAYYZZ010000347.1:0-3094 GCA_964476235.1 uncultured Streptomycetaceae bacterium
CGCGCGGCACGCGCACGTTGTCGAAGAACACCTGGCAGAACTCCTCGTGGCCCGCAAGATTGCGAATCGGGCGCAGCGTGATGCCGGGTGTCTTCAGGTCCACCAGCAGGAAGCTGATGCCTTGCTGTTTCTTCGCCGTCTTGTCGGTGCGCGCCAGCAGGTAGATATGGGTCGCGTCGTCGGCTAGCGTGGTCCAGATCTTCTGGCCGTTGATGACGAAATGACCGCCTTCCAGCACCGCGGCGGTCTGCAGGCCCGCAAGATCGGAACCCGCGTTAGGCTCTGAGTAGCCCTGACACCAGATGTATTCGCCGGAGCGGGTGCGCGGCAGGTAGTGGTTCTTCTGGGCTTCGGTGCCGAAGCGCATGATGAGGGGGCCGACCTGGGTGATGCCCTGGTCCGGCGCGCGCGCGACGCCGTGGCGCTCCAGCTCCTCGAGGTAGATCACCATCTTGCCGGCATCGAGCGCCATGCCGCCCCATTCGCGCGGCCAGTTGGGCGCGATCCAGCCCTTCTCGCAGAGCTTGCGCCACCAGTCCTTCATCTCGCGCCAGCGCGCGCGGTGCAGGATATAACGCAGATGCTGCGGATACTCGGCCTCGAAGAACGCGCGGAGCTCGCGGCGGAAATCCTCGTCACTCAGCGCGTTGTAATCCTGGGCTGCGGTCGAAGGATTCATGCCGGAACCCCCGCGGTCAGCCGCGCGTAGCGGCGGCGATGCCAGGTCGGGTGGCCGAGCCATGCCGCCAGCGTGAGCGCGCGCTTCAAGTAAAGCCCCGCATCGTACTCGTCAGTGAAGCCGATCGCCCCATGAAGCTGGATCGCCTCGCGCGTGATTCTCAACGCCGCGTCCGCGCAGCGCGCTTTCACCCGGCTGGCGAGCACGGCGCGGGCGGTCGCGTCGGGTCCGCGGTCGAGGAGAACCAGCGCTTCCTCGAGCACCGCGTTCGCCAGTTCTTTGTGGATATAAAGATCCACGGCGCGATGCTGCAGCGCCTGGAAGGCCCCGATGGGTTTACCGAACTGCACGCGCGTCTTGAGGTAGTCGAGGCTCATCTCGAGCGCCCGGTCCATCACGCCCGCGAGCTCGGCGCCCACGATCACGCTGCCATGATCGAATGCGCGGGCCAGCGCCTCGGCGGCGGCCGCGCCGGCTGCCACCACGCGCGCCCTGGGCACCAGCGCGTCATCCAGCTTGAGCGTGCCGAAGCTGCGGCCGTCGGCGAGGGGCTCGAGCTCGAGCTGGGCGCCCGCCGTGTCGCGCGGCAGCCACAACAACACGATGCCGCTGCCGGCTTGCGCGGTGACCAGGAAGGCGTCGGCCTGCGCCGCGCCTGAGATGAATCGCTTGACACCGGAGAGTTTGTAGCCGCCCTCGAACGGCTCGGCCCGGGTGCGGCTGGCGGCGGCGTCGAGCACGCCCGCCGCTTCCTGCCAGGCCAGCGCGGGCAGCGTCTCGCCGGCGGCAAGGCGTGGCAGCTGCTCGCGCTTCAACGTCTCGTTATCTCCCGCGGCGAGCGCGGTTGCCGCCAGCACCGCCGCGGCAGTGAGCGGCTCGGGCATGAGCGCGCGCGCGAGCCCCTTCGCGACGATCGCCATCTCGGTCAAGCCCAGCCCGAGCCCGCCGTACTGCTCCGGCACCAGGATGCCGAGCCAGCCCAGCTCCGCCATCTTTTTCCACACGGTGCGGTCGTATTCGGCGCTCGTGCCGCGGAGTCGCCGCACCCGCGCGATATCGGTGCCCCGCGCAGTGAAGTCCGCCACGCTGTCGGCAAGCAAAGACCGGTGCTCGGCGGCGGCGCTGGAGCTGGCTGTATTCGCTTGCGTCATTGCGTTCCAGTCTCTGCCGTCCGGCGACTCACAAAAACTGTTGCCCGATCCACCAGGCCACCGCGGCGATGAAGGCCGAGCACGGAATCGTGAGCGCCCAGGCGAGCACGATGCTGCCGGCAACGCCCCAGCGCACGGCGGACACCGAATGCGCCGAGCCGACGCCGACGATCGCTCCGGCAATGGTGTGAGTGGTGGACACGGGGATGCCGAGGCCGGTTGCCAGGAACAGCGTCAGGGCCCCGCCCGTCTCGGCGCAGAAGCCGCCCACCGGCTTCAACTTGGTAATGCGCTGCCCCATGGTCTTCACGATACGCCAGCCGCCGAACGCGGTGCCGAGCGCGATCGTGATGTAGCAGGACGCCACGACCCACATAGGCACGGACTCCGCGGCGCTCGTCATGCCCGCGGCAATCAGCAGCATCCAGATGATGCCGATGGTTTTCTGCGCATCGTTGCCGCCGTGACCGAGGCTGTAGAGCGAAGCGGACACGAGCTGCAGCCGGCGGAACCATCGGTCCACCCGCGCAGGCGTGGAGCGCACGCACAGCCAGGAAACGATGATCAGGAACATCGCGCCGAGGATAAACCCCATCAGCGGAGCGACGACAATGAACGCGATTGTTTTCAGCAAGCCCGAGGTGATGAGCGATCCGACTCCGCTTTTCGCGACCGCCGCGCCTACCAGGCCGCCGATCAGCGCGTGCGAGGAGCTCGACGGTATCCCGTAATACCACGTGATGATGTTCCACGCGATGGCGCCGGCGAGCGCGCCGAACACGACGTAATGGTCCACTACCGACGGATCGATGATGCCGCGCCCGATGGTGGTGGCGACTTTTAGCTGGAACACGAAGACGGCGGCGAAATTGAAAAACGCCGCCAGCATCACCGCCTGGTAGGGCGTGAGCACGCGGGTGGAAACAACCGTGGCGATGGAGTTGGCGGCATCGTGGAATCCGTTCAGAAAATCGAATACCAGGGCGACAAACACCAGGAAAATCACCGCGCCGAGGCCGATGGTGGTTATTTCCATCCGGCGCGTGCCTTACGAGTGCTCCAGCACGATGCCTTCGACGATGTTTGCGACGTCCTCGCAGCGGTCGGTGATCAGCTCGAGAAACTCGTAGATCGAGCGCAGCTTGATCAACTGCTTGACGTCGGACTCCTCCCGGAACAGCCGCGACATGGCGGAGCGCATCACCCGGTCGGCGTCCGATTCCAGGCGGTCGATCTCCTCGCAGGTCTTGAGGATGGCCTCGGG
>CAYYZZ010000348.1:0-3078 GCA_964476235.1 uncultured Streptomycetaceae bacterium
CGCCGCGGCCGGCCGCCTACGCCGCCGCGGCGCGCTGACGTGCCGCGCCGTCCATGGCCCGCTATTTTCTGCCGCTCGGCGTCTTCGCCCTGCTGGTCCTGCTGCTCGGGGTCGGGCTCTCGCTCAATCCGCGCGAAGTCCCCTCGCCGCTCATCGGCAAGCCCGCGCCTCAGTTTGTATTGCCGCAGCTGCACCAGCCCGGGCAGTCGTTCTCGCCGAAATCGCTGCAAGGCAAGGTCTGGGTGTTCAACGTCTGGGCCTCGTGGTGCGCGGCCTGCCGCGACGAGCACCCGGTGCTGGCCGACTTCGCGCGGTCGGGGCTGGCGCCCCTCTACGGGCTCAACTACAAGGACAAGCGCGACGATGCCATCGCCTGGCTCAAGCGTTTCGGCGATCCCTACACGGCGTCCCTGATCGACACCGACGGCCGCGTCGGCATCGACTACGGCGTCTACGGCGTGCCCGAGACCTACGTGATCGACAAGCAGGGCGTGATCCGCTACAAGCGCATCGGTCCGGTCACGCCCGAAGTCCTGAAGCAGAAGATCGTGCCGCTCATTGCCGAGCTCAACCGCGGCTAGATGATGCGTAACAAGTGACGGGTGACGAGTGACGAAAATCCTCAAAGGTGAATTGAGCTTGGCGTCTTGGCGCCTTGGCGGTTCGATTCCAGATTTTTCCTGGCGTTCTTGGCGGTTAGTGCTTTTGCTTCTGGCGCTCGGCCTGGCGCGCGCGGCATTCGCCGGAGAAGCAGCGCCGGCGAAGGCGACCGATCCCGCGATCGAGGCGCGGGCGGCAGCGCTGGAGACGGAGCTGCGCTGCCTCGTGTGCCAGAACCAGACGCTGGCGGACTCGAACGCGCCGCTCGCGGTAGACCTGCGCAACCAGATCCGCGAAAGAATGCAGCAGGGCGCCAGCGACCGCGACATCCTCGATTTCATGGTGGCGCGCTACGGTGACTTCGTGCTCTACCGGCCGCCGCTCAAGGCAACCACGGTGCTGCTGTGGGCGGGGCCGGTCCTGCTGATGATCGCCGGGCTCGCCGCGCTGTTCTACCGCCTGAGGCGCCGCCGGTCGGAGCCGAAGTCCGACCTGACGAGCGAGGAGCGCGCGCGCGCGGCCGCGCTGCTCGCGGGTGACACTGACGCGGAGCGGCGGTGATGGCATTCTGGATCATCGCGGCGTTGCTGGCGGCGGCCGCGCTCGCATTCGTGCTGCCGTCGCTGCTTGGACGCCGGCGCCGCCCGGATGCCGCGGCAAGCGACGCAATCAACGTCGCCATCTACCGCGACCAGTTGCGGGAGCTCGAGGCGGACCTCGCCGCCGGCACGCTGGGCCGCGAGCAATACGACGAAGCGCGCCGCGAAATCGAGCGCAGGGTGCTCGACGACACCATGCTCGACGACACCATGCTCGACGACACCAGCGGCGCGGCGACCGTGCCGCCCGCCACGAGCCCGGGGCACGGCACCGTCATCACCATCGCCATCGCGCTGCCGCTCGCAGCCATCCTGCTTTATTTCGCGGTGGGCAATCCCGGGGCATTGGCGCCGCAACCTGCCGCCGACGGCCACACCATCACCCGGCAGCAGATCGAAAGCATGGTCGAGCGCCTCGCGGCGCGCATGAAGGAGAGCCCCGAGGACGTGAAGGGCTGGGTGATGCTCGGCCGTTCCTACGCCGTGCTCGACCGCTACCCCGAGTCCGCCGCCGCCTACGCCAATGCGGTCAAGCGCTCGCCGCCCGACGCGCAACTGCTCGCCGATTACGCCGATGCGCTCGCCATGTCGCAGGGCCGCAACCTCCAGGGTGAGCCGGAGCGCCTCCTCGCCCAGGCGCTGAAACTGGACCCGAACAATGTGAAGGCGCTGCTGCTGGCGGGCACCGTGGCGTTCCAGGAGAAGAACTTCAAGGACGCCATCGCCTACTGGGAGCGGATCCTCAAGGTGGTGCCGCCGGATTCCGACATGGCGGACTCGGTCCGCGACAGCATCGCGGATGCACAGAAACTGGCCGGCGTCAGCGCCAAGCCGGACCCGGCACGCAAGGCGGCGCCCGCGCTGGCCGCCGTAAGCGGCACGGTCAGCCTGGCCCGCGCGCTCGCGGCCAAGGCTGCGCCTGACGACACGGTGTTCATCTTCGCGCGCGCCGCGCAAGGCCCGCGCATGCCGCTCGCGGTGATGCGCAAGCGGGTGCGCGATTTGCCGGCCGCTTTCACGCTCGACGACTCGATGGCCATGACGCCGGCCGCCAGGATTTCGGGCCAGGACAGCATCGTGGTGGGCGCCCGCGTATCGAAGAGCGGGAATCCGGCGCCGCAGCCCGGCGATCTGGAAGGGCTCAGCGCCCCGGTGAAGGCCGGTCATGCCGGCATCGCTGTCGTGATCGATCGCGAGATCGACGCGGCGAAATGATCCCCTGGCTGCAACCCGGAGACCCGTTTCCCCCGCTGGAGCGCGCGCTCGAGGAGCCCAACGGGCTCCTTGCCGCCAGCGACGATCTCTCCCTGCCGCGGCTCATCCAGGCCTATGAGAGCGGCATCTTCCCGTGGTACAGCGAAGGCCAGCCGGTGCTGTGGTGGAGCCCCGATCCGCGCATGGTGCTGGTCCCGTCCGAGTTGAAGATCCCGCGTTCCCTCAAGAAGCGCCTGGCGAAGCGCGGCTACGAGGTCCGCGCCGACACCGCGTTCGGGGAAGTGATCCGCGCCTGCGCCGCGCCGCGCGCGGGCCAGGACGGCACCTGGATCACGGAAGAGATGGTCGCCGCCTACACCCGGCTGCACCAGGCCGGCCACGCGCACTCGGTCGAGACCTGGATCGGGGGCCGGCTCGCCGGCGGGCTCTACGGCGTCGCGCTCGGCCGAATGTACTACGGCGAGTCGATGTTCACGCTCGAACCGGATGCTTCCAAGATCGCGCTCGCCCACCTCGTGCGGCAACTCGGGCGCTGGGGCTGCGGCCTGATCGATTGCCAGATGAAGACCGCGCACCTCGCGCGTTTCGGCGCGCGCGAGATCCCCCGAGCGGAATTTATGCGAAAGCTCGCGAACTTGGTAAACTATCCGCGTCACGCACGGAA
>CAYYZZ010000349.1:0-3062 GCA_964476235.1 uncultured Streptomycetaceae bacterium
GAGTTCAGCGCCGCGTTCCGCGACATGACCAACGCCTGCGACCTGCCGGTGCTGGTGGACGCCGACAACGGCTACGGCGACGTGAAGAACTGCGTGCACCTGCTGAACACCTACGAGCGCATGGGCATCTCGGCGATGTTCATCGAGGACCAGGTCTCGCCCAAGCGCTGCGGCCACATGGCGGGCAAGCGCATCGTCCCGGCGGAGGAGATGGAGGCGAAGCTGCGCGCAATGGCGGCGGAGCGGATGGATCCGGAGACCTTCATCGTCGCCCGCACCGATGCGCGCGCGCTTCACGGCATGGACGAGGCGCTGCGCCGCGCCGAGCGCTACGTGCGCGCAGGAGCGGACGGCATCTTCATCGAGTCCATGTTGAACGAGGGCGAGATCGCGCGCGCGGTGCGCGAGATACCGACGGCGCACGTTGCCAACATGCTGGAAGGCGGTATCACGCCCATTCTCAAGCCCTCGGTGCTCGGGCAGATGGGCTACAAGATCGCGCTCTACGGCATCACGCTGCTGCTGCGCGTGACCAAGACCATGCAGCTTGCGCTGGCGGACCTGAAGAGCGACGAACTGAAGCTGGTCGGCACCGGCACGCCGTTCGAGGAATACACGAAGATCGTGGGCATCGAGCGGTGGCAGGGGATCGAGCAGAAATACGGCCAATCTTGAAAACCGTGATGAGTGATGAGGCCCGTTACAACCCGCTTCCCGAGGCGTGATGAGTAACGCAACCCCACCGGATTGCAATCGGAGGGTTGTAACGGGCTGAGTGATGAGTGACGACTGACGAGTGACGCAGTGACGCAGTGACGAGAAACCGGGAGGGGATATGAAATTCACTATGAATATCGTGCTGGCTGCAACGCTGTCCTTGCTCGCCTCATATGCTTCGCATGCGGCCGAGCCGCAATACCCGTCGCGGCCGATACGGATCATCGTCCCGTTCGCGCCTGGCGCGGCGACCGACATCATCGCGCGCCTGCTCGGGCAGAAGATGACCGAGGCGTGGGGGCAGCAGGTGGTGGTGGACAACCGCGGCGGCGCCGGCGGCAACATCGGCATGGGGATCGCCGCGCAAGCGGCCGGCGACGGCCACACCATACTCTTCGTGAGCTCGAGCCTGATGGTCAACCCGGGCCTCTACAAGAAGATCCCGTACGACCCCTACAAGAGCTTTATTCCGATCTCCAATCTCTCCGCCTCGCCCCACGTGTTTTATGCGCACCCGAGCGTGCCGGCAAAGTCACTGGCCGACTTGATCAACCTGGTGAAGAAAGACCCGAAAAAATACAGCATCGCCACGCCGGGGATCGGCACCGTCCCCCATCTCTCGGCACACCTGCTGGCCATCGACGCGAAGCTCGATCTCGTGACCGTGCCCTATGGCGGCGGCGGGCCGTCGCTGGTGGCGGTGCTGGGCAATCAGGTACCGA
Source organism: uncultured Streptomycetaceae bacterium (assembly GCA_964476235.1). Taxonomy (GTDB): domain Bacteria; phylum Pseudomonadota; class Gammaproteobacteria; order Burkholderiales; family SG8-41; genus SG8-41. The sequence continues at coordinate 1,440 of CAYYZZ010000349.1, forward strand.
TCGGGTGCCAGGCGATTCCGCCGGTGACGCCGCACCTCCAGGCCGGTCGGTTGCGCGCGTTCGCCCTGACCAGCGCGCAGCGTTCGCCGATCGCGCCCGACGTGCCAACCATGGCCGAACTGGGCTTCAAGGGCCAGGAATCGGAGACGATCACTGGAATGCTGGTGCCCGCTGGAACGCCAGGCCCCGTTGTCAAAAAGCTGTTTGCGGAAGCGGCCAGGGGCATGGGGCAGCCCGACGTGAAGCAGCGGGTATTGGACATGGGAGCCGACGTCATCGTCAGCTCGCCGCAGGAGTTTACCGCGCTGATCAAGCGGGAAGTCACGCGCTGGAGTAAGGTCATCAAGGACGCCAATATTCCTGCGAACTAGCAAAGGCGTGATGGGTGATAGGGGATAAGGGATAGGGGTTCACAACGACACCCGCTGCGCGGGAGCCTTATCCCCCATCCCCCATCCCTTATCCCTTATCACGCCGTTTCGGCATTTGATGCGTATCACGGACATACGTGAAACGGCAGTGCCGCTGAAGTCGAGCCTGCGCAACGCGGCGTTCGATTTCAGTGAGATGACGACGTCAGTGGTCGCGGTGATCACCGACGTGGTGCGCGAGGGCAGGCTGGTCGCCGGCTTCGCATTCAATTCCACCGGCCGCTACGCCTGCGGCGCGCAGATGCGCGACCGCTTCATCCCGCGCATCCTGAAGGCGCCGCCCGAGTCGCTCGTCAATGCTAAGGGCGACAACCTCGACCCGGAGAAAATCCTCGCCTGCATGATGCAGCGCGAGAAGCCGGGCGGGCATACTGAGCGCTCCGTCTCCATCGGCACCATAGAGGTCGCTGTGTGGGACGCGGTCGCCAAGATCGCCGGCAAGCCGCTCCACCGCGTGCTCGCGGAAAAATACAACAAAGGCAAATACCCGGGGCGGGTGCCGTGCTACGTCGGCGGTGGCTGGTACGAGCCGGGTAAAGGCCTGCAGGAGCTGCAGGACGAGATCCGCGGGAAGCTCGATCAGGGCTACCAGACCATGAAGATCAAGGTCGGCGGCGTGTCCATCCCCCAGGACGTGAAGCGCATCGAGGCGGCGCTGAAGGTCGTCAAATCGAGCGACAACCTGGCGGTGGACGCCAACGCGGCCTTCGATCGGGGCCGCGCGCTGGCTTACGCGAAAGCGCTCGCGCAGTACGAGCTGCGCTGGTTCGAAGAGCCGTGCGACCCGCTCGACTACGCGCTGCTCGCCGACGTCGCGCACGATTACGATGCGCCGCTCGCCACCGGCGAGAACCTGTTCTCCACGCAGGACGTGCAGAACCTGGTGAGCTACGGGGGGCTCCGCGCCGACCGCGACATCCTGCAGATGGACGTGCCGCAGTCCTACGGCATCGTGCAGTTCTCGCGCACGCTCGCCATGCTCGAGCGCTGCGGCTGGAAGCGGAAGTCCGTGTTCCCGCACGGCGGCAACCAGATGACCTTGCACATCGTCGGCGGGTTCGGCCTCGGCGGCTGCGAAGCCTATCCCGGCGTGTTCGGCGTCTTCGCCGGCTTCGCCGACGACGCGAAGGTGGAGAAGGGCTATATCACGCTTCCCGACCGGCCCGGGATCGGGTTCGAGGGGCAGAATGCG
>CAYYZZ010000350.1:0-3057 GCA_964476235.1 uncultured Streptomycetaceae bacterium
AAGATCCGCATCACCAGCTTCTCGCCGAACGCGGTGGGCATGGTGGAGAGCCGCAACTCCACTTCCTGGCCGTCCGGCGTGACGGTCTTCAGGCGGCCGTCCTGCGGGCGCCGTTTCTCGACGACGTCCATGCGGCCGAGTACTTTGATGCGGCTGGTCATCGCCGCCATCACCGGCGTCGGGATCTGGTAGACCTGGTGCAGCACGCCGTCGATGCGGAAGCGCACGCTGGAGACGTCGCGCCGGGGCTCGAGGTGGATGTCGCTGGCGCGCTCTTCGAAGGCGTAGTTGAACAGCCAGTCGCAGATGTGGACGATGTGCTGGTCGTTGGCGTCGAGCTTGCCGCTGCGCCCGAGCTGCACCAGCTGCTCGAAGTTGGCGATGTCGCTGATCGCGCCCTTGTCCTTCGCGCTCGCGCCCTTGACCGACTGCGCCAGGTTGTAGAACTCGACCAGGTAGCCCTGGAGCTCGACGGGATTGGCGAGGACGCGCTTGATCTCGAGCCGCAGCACGTGCTTGATCTGCTCCTCCCAGTCGCGCACGAACGGCTCGCTGGTGGCGATGGTGACCTCGCGCGTGTTGATGGCGACCGGCAGGATATGGAAGCGCTCGGCATAGGCGCTCGACATCGTCTTGGTCACCGCGGCGAAATCGATCTTGAACGGATCGATGTGGTAGTAGGGCAGGCCGACCTTCTCCGCCAGCCACTGGGTGAGCGTCTCGAGATGCAGGATTTTTTTCGGCTGGCGCGGGTCCTTCCACTTCTGGTCGGCTATGACCACCAGCGGATGGGCTTCGGTGCGCGCGAACCGCCGGTTCTTGGCGAGCTCGTCGGCGACTTCCTTGGCTACCAGGCCGTCGGCCACCAGGTCCGCGAGCACCTGCGACAGTTCCAGCCGGCGGTTGGTCTGGGGTTGGGCGGCTTTTACGGTGGACATCGCGTCAACTCCCTGATTTGGCTGCGACTATAACCCGTAGACCTAAATCTATCAATGGCTTACGGAAATTACCTGCCACGTAGTCTAGTTCCGCTATCCTTGCCTCATTCATCGGCCAGATTGCACTGAAATAGTGCGACAAAATACTATTGTGCACGTATCAGGTGCAGTTTTACGAATGGAAAAATCTATAATCAATGACTATCAATGACATAAGCATAAGGAATGTATTTTGCTTCATTCACCAGATTAAACCAAAAGGAGGGGATGCCCCATGGAAGCTTTGAAAACCAGCAACATCGCGCCGGCCAGGATCCTGTGCGATTTATTTGGCATGAAAAGTCACCGCCATTTCCTCTTGATTTCGATGATGGCCCTGCTGCTTGCTCCTTTGCTGTTGTATGCGCCGATGGCCGTGGCGGCCGAGCCACCGAAGCTCGACGGCGCGAACACGGCGTGGATGCTCACGTCCTCGGTGCTGGTCCTGTTCATGACCCTTCCCGGGCTCGCGCTGTTCTACGCCGGCCTGGTGCGAATGAAAAACGTGCTGTCCGTGCTGATGCAGTGCTTCGCCATCACCTGCATCGTGACGCTGGCCTGGGTGGTGGTCGGCTACAGCCTCGCCTTCGGGGACGCCGGCACGCTCAACGCCTGGTACGGGGGCTTCGACAAGGTCTTCCTGTCCGGCATCGACGTCAAGACGGTCAAGGGCAGCATCCCCGAGACCGTGTTCGCGATGTACCAGATGACTTTCGCCATCATCACGCCGGCGCTCGTCATCGGCGCCTACGCGGAGCGCGTCAAGTTCAGCGGCATGCTCCTGTTCAGCCTGCTCTGGCTGATCCTCGTCTACTGCCCGATCGCGCACTGGGTGTGGGGCGACGGCTGGCTCGCGAAGATGGGAATCATGGACTTCGCGGGCGGCACGGTCGTGCACCTGAACGCGGGCATCGCGGCGCTGGTCTGCGCGACGGTGCTGGGCAAGCGCAGGGGCTTTCCCGATACCCCCATGCCCCCGCACAACATGACCATGACGGTAACCGGCGCGTGCATGCTGTGGGTGGGCTGGTTCGGATTCAACGCGGGCAGCGCGCTCGCGGCCGACGGCGCCGCTGGCATGGCGATGCTGGTGACGCACATCGGCGCGGCGACCGGCGCGTTCGCGTGGATAGTTTGCGAGTGGATGCGCTACGGCAAGCCCTCGGCGCTTGGCGCCGTGACCGGCATGGTGGCGGGACTCGGTACGATCACGCCGGCTTCGGGATTCGTCGGGCCGATTGGCGCGCTCGCAATCGGCGCCGCCGCCGGCATCTGCTGCTTCTTCGCCACCAGCTACATGAAGCAATCGCTCAAAGTGGACGACTCGCTCGACGTTTTCCCGGTGCACGGGGTCGGCGGCATGATCGGCACGATCCTGACGGGCGTGTTCGCGGCCGCCGCCTTCGGTGGCGTGGGCTATCCCGAGAAGGTCACGATGGGCGACCAGGTGATGGTGCAGGTTATCGGCGTGCTGGCGGTAGGGGCGTGGTCCGGGATCGTGACCTGGATCCTCCTCAAGATCAGCGATGCGGTCGCAGGGCTGCGCGTAACAGCGGATGAGGAAACCGAGGGCCTCGATACCGTGCTGCACAACGAAAAGGGTTACAACCTGTAGCCACGCAGAGTTGACGTTCTTCGGCGTCCGGGGCGGCTATAATCCACCTCGTGACGCCGGGGACTGTTTGAACATGCGTAAACCGCTGGCCTGTTTCATTGCCGCCGCGCTGCTCGTGATTGCGGGCACTGGCGCCTCGGCCCAGGACAAGGCGGAGAACGCGCCGGTCAGGGTGTTCGACGCGGGAGAACTGACGCCCGACCGTTACACCGTGATCGAGCGGGTGTGGACGGGCACGTGGCGCGCGCCATTCTGGTTTCCGAGCCACGATGATGCCGGCGCGGCGGTCGCTGCGCTCACCCGCAAGGCCGCGAGCCTCGGTGCCAACGGCGTCGTGAACCTGCACTGCGTGAACGACGCTGGCGGGTGGGGCGGCAGGTACTACTGCTACGGTCTGGCAATCAAGCTGAAATAAGCTATTAGCTATTAGCGGTTGGCTATCGGCCAGAACAAAGCATTAGCTAA
>CAYYZZ010000351.1:0-3044 GCA_964476235.1 uncultured Streptomycetaceae bacterium
GCCAACCGCCAACCGCCAACAGCGTTCTATGCCCATCACCGACTGGCCGCTCGATGACCGCCCGCGCGAGAAGCTGATCGCGAAGGGCGCAGAGGCGCTGTCCGACGCGGAGCTGGTGGCGATTTTTTTTCGCACCGGCGTCAAGGGCAGAAGCGCCGTGGACCTCGCCCGCGAAGCGCTTGCCCGCTTCGGCTCGCTCTCCGGGCTGTTCGCGGCTGATGCCTGCGCGTTGACCGCGGTGTCCGGGCTCGGCACGGCGAAGTACGCGCAGTTGCAGGCGGTGCTGGAGATGGCGCGGCGCGCGCTGCGGGAGAAGCTCGAGCGGGGCTCAGCGCTCAATTCTCCCCAGGCGGTGCGCGACCTCCTGCGGTTGAAGCTGCAGGACCGGCCGCACGAGGTGTTCGTCTGCGTTTTCCTCGACGCGCAAAACCGGGTGCTGGCGGTGGAGGAGCTGTTCCGCGGGACCCTGACCCAGACCAGCGTCTACCCGCGCGAGGTGGTGAAACGCGCGTTGCACTACAACGCGGCCGCCCTGATTTTCGCTCACAACCACCCCTCGGGTATCGCGGAGCCGAGCCGTTCCGACGAGGCGCTCACCCAGGCGCTGAAGCAGGCGCTCGCCCTGGTGGACGTCAAGGTGCTCGACCACTTCGTCATCGGCTCGGGCGCCGCGATGTCCTTCGCCGAGCGCGGGTTGTTGTAGATCGTTTGACCTGGATCAACCAACCGGGGGCGGTCCGTGGGTACGCTATCCTAAGCGGGACGGGCATGATCGCGCCCAGTCGGCGAGGATGCTGGCTCGGTATGGCGGTTTCCGGTCACGTCATGAAAGGAGTTCCGTGTACAAACATATCATGCTGCCCGTCGACGGTTCCGAGCTGTCGCGCAAGACGGAAAAGGAGTGCATCGCTTTCGCCAAGTCCATCGGGGCGAACGTGACCGCGATCCACGTGGTGTCGCACTTCTACCTGCACATTCAGCCATATGCCACGCCCAAGTCGGTGCTCACGAAGATCGAAAAGGAGCATGAAGAGGAAGCCTCGGAGATCGCCCGGAAAATGATCTCCGAGCTCGAGGCACGCGCCAGGGCGGAGGGCGTCAAGTGCGACGGCCTGGTCGTCGTCGGGGATAATCCCTACGAGGAGATCATCAGCAACGCGGAGAAGCGCAAGTGTGACCTGATCATAATGGCCTCGCACGGGCACAAAGGCCTGAATGCCGTGCTGCTTGGCAGCGAAACCGTCAAGGTGCTGACGCACAGCAAAATTCCCGTGCTGGTCGTGAGGTAGGCAAGCCAGCCAGGTTCAAGATCGAGGCCTCTAGCAGCCTGTCGGACTTAGGCATCCGACAGGCTGCTAACAGCAAGACCGCCTGCGGATTTCGAATGAGACCCGGCATTACGACCCCTCTTCGCATACAATGAGTTCGCGAGCAGCCTGGTAATGAGATTTTCACTGCCTCTTCCTTTTGTTTTCGTGCGGGCGGTCTTGCATTAGGAGTTTGTCGGCCTTAAGTCCGACAAACTCCTAGGGCTGCCGCCATGGACGTTCGTGCCATGGAACCCAGTCCTGGAATGGAACCGGGACCGGCGCTTGAGCGGGGTGCGAAAACCCTGTAGAATCCGCGCCTTTCCTGAATTCCGGAGCTTTCCATGTCACGCGTCTGCCAGGTCACCGGCAAAAAGCCGATGCTGGGTAACAACGTGTCCCACGCCAACAACAAGACGCGGCGGCGCTTTCTGCCGAACCTGCAGTACCGCCGCCTCTGGGTCGAGAGCGAGAATCGCTGGGTCAGATTGCGCTTGTCCCAGGCCGGGTTGCGCACGATAGACCGCAAGGGAATCGACGTCGTGCTGGTCGAAATGCGCGCCCGCGGCGAGGAAATCTGAGGAGCCCGACATGCGCGAAAAGATCAAGCTCGAGTCGACCGCCGGCACCGGACACTTCTACACCACGACCAAGAACAAGCGCACCACGCCGGACAAGTTGGAATTGAAGAAATTCGACCCGGTGGCGCGCAAGCACGTCATCTATAAAGAGACCAAGATAAAGTGATGCGGGATGCGAGTTGCGGGATGCGAGATGCGAGATGCGGGATGCGGGATGCGTGAGGGGAGTCCCGGCTAGCTAACGTTGACAGGCAATAAAAAAGCCCGCCATCCGGCGGGCTTTTTTATTGTTCATCCCGTATCTCGTATCTCGTTTCTCGTTTCTCGTATCCCGTATCCCGTATCTCTTCTCAGGCGTAGCAGCGCAGCCGGCGCGAGAATTCCTGCAGCGGGGTGATTCCGCTCGCTTCCGCGCGCGCGCACCAGTCTTCGAGCTGGCGCACGAGCTGTTCCTTGGAGGCGTTCGAGCGCTGCCATAGCGAGGCCAGCTCCTGGCGCATGGTGCAGACGGTGGCGAGCACCTTGCTCTTGTCGAGCGCCGCGTCGACCTTGGCGCGCTCGTTGGCCGGCAGCGCATCCGCGCCAAAATGCAGCATGCGTTTCACTGCTGCCCAGTCCACGCTCACCGCGCGCGCCCTCAGGCTGTGGATCTCATCGGCGCAGGTCTGGCGCAGAGAATGCGCGTATTTGGCGATCACTTCGTAGCGGTGCGTGATCACCGCCTGCACGGTGGCGAGGTCGCAGTGCGTCTTCGCGGGGTCGAGCCTGACCACGGGCGCGACTTTCTTGACCTGGGCCAGCCCCAGCGCTTCCATCACGCGGATGTAGACCCAGCCAATGTCGAACTCGAACCAGCGATTGGAGAAGCGCGCGGAGCTCGGATAGGCGTGGTGGTTGTTGTGCAGCTCCTCGCCGCCGATCAGGATGCCCCAGGGAACGACGTTGGTGCTGGCATCCTCCGGCTGGAAGGTGCGGTAGCCCCAGTAATGGCCGATGCCGTTGACGACGCCGGCTGCGAAGAAAGGTATCCACGCCATCTGTATCGCCCAGATGCTGATCCCGACGAAGCCGAAAAGGGCGAAGTTGATGACGAGCATGCTTCCGATGCCGATCCGGTCGTGCTTGGAGTAGACGTGATGCTCGAGCCAGTCGTCCG
>CAYYZZ010000352.1:0-3037 GCA_964476235.1 uncultured Streptomycetaceae bacterium
ATCAGGATTCGCATGGTGGAACTCCTCCGGTTGTCATGTGCCGGTCATTATAGTGACCGGGTGGAGAATTGACACCGGTTCCGGGCCGCTTGAACCGTTCTCGAAGTGGCCGCACCAAATCAACCGTGTGATCATGGCATTCCATCACCGGGGGTTTATTTTTGAGAACGGTTCTTGTATATTCGCCGCTCTTTCGCGCCGCGCCGCGGCGCCCCATACCCGCAAGCCCACCATGGAGGAACGCATGTCCAAGCTCACATTGAAGCAGGCCAACACCATCGCAGAAAAAGCCCTCGCCAAGGCGCGCGAGATGAAGATCAAGCCGCTCGGCGTGGTGGTGCTCGACGATTCCGGCAACATCGTTTCGGCGCAGCGCGAGGACGGGGCGAGCATGTTCCGCCTCGACATCGCCAAGGGCAAGGCGTGGGCCGCGGTGGCCATGGGCGCTTCCAGCCGGGCGCTCGGCAAGCGCGCCAAGGACAACCCCAATTTCTTCATCACGCTCGCGGCGACCTCGGGCGGCAAGTTCCTGCCGCAGACCGGCGGCGTGCTGATCAAGGACAAGGACGGCGCGATCATCGGCGCGGCTGGCGCGAGCGGCGGTACCGGGGACGAGGACGAAGCCTGCTGCGTCGCCGGCGTCGAGGCCGCTGGCCTCACGGCGGATGCCTCCGCCTAGGAGCGTGAGGGCGTCAGAGCGAGAGAGCGACAACTTCCGTGAGAGCGTTAGAGCGTGAGCGCGGGAGAGGGAAATACGCCCCCTCACGATCTCCCGATCTAACGATCTCCCGGCTTCTCGACCTCCCGATCTCCCGACTTCACGACTCACGTCTTCATTGCTTGGCGAGGCCCAAATCGGTGAGGATGCCTTTCATCACCTCGTTTTCGCGGTCCAGGTGCTCCCGGGTCTTGGCGGAGAGCAGGTAGTCGGCGTTCCAGAACTGCGACTCGGTGTCCTTCTTCCATTCCTCGCTCTGGGCGAGTTTTTCGAACACGGCATCCCAGTACGCGACCTCGGCGGGCTTCAACCCCTTGGGCGCCATGAACCCGCGCCAGGTGAAGAAGACGGCATCGATACCTTGTTCCTTGAACGTGGCCAGTTCTGACAGCGCTCCCGGCTGCCGTTGGGCGGATGACACGCCGAGTATTCTGGCTTTTCCGTCCCTCTGCAGAGGGATCATGCTGCGCGGGGATGCCACATACACGTCAATATGCCCTCCGAGGAAGGCAGTCACCGCCTCACCGCCGCCGGAGTAAATTACCGCCTTCGCTGCTTTCGGGTCCGCACCGATGGACTTGAGGTACATGCTGAGCACGACGTGATTGTGGTTGCCGCGCGCGGTCGCAAACGCAAAACTCACCGACTGGGAGTCCTTCTTGAGCCGCGCCGTCAGATCCTTGAGTGACGCGATCGGCGAATCCGCCTTGACCGAGAGCACGACGAACTCGCGCGCCAGGATGTTGAGCGGAGTGAAGTCGGTGTAGGTCAGCTCTGTGGTGCCCATGATGCGGTTGCCGATCAGCGCCGGCGAGTAGGTGGCGATGTAATGACCGTCGCCCGCGTGCTGGTTCAGGTAGGCCCAGCCGATGGTGTTGGCCGCCCCCGGCTTGTTGACGACCGTCGAGCTCGGAACGAGGCCGCTGTTCTGGAAGATGCGCTGAACGAGGCGCGCCATCACGTCGGGCGACCCGCCGGGCGACGACCCGACCACCAGCTCCACCGGCTTGCTCGGCTTCCATTGCTGCGCCACCGCCGGCGAAATGCCTATCGCCAGAGCAGCACACCCCGCCACGACTCCGAAAACAAATCTTGCCAAATTCATAACTCCTCCGCTGTTAACCGTCACTGCGTCACCGCGTCACTTCGTCACCGAGGTTCAAATCCCGTCACTCATCACCCATCACCCATCACTCATCACCGTTTCTCGGGTATGACGCCGAGTTCGGCCAGTATCCCGTTGAGCAGCTCATGCTCGCTGTCGAGATGCTTGCGCGTCGCGGCGTGCCCCATGAAATCCTCTGCCCAGGCATTCTTCGCGACGTCTTGCTTCCAGTCCTCGCCCTGGACCGCCTTGGCGAACGCCTGGTCCCAGAAGGCGAGCTGGGCGGGCGTCAGGCCCTTGGGGCCGATAAAGCCGCGCCAGCTGAAGAATACCGCGTCAATACCCTGCTCCCTGAGCGTCGGCAATCCCGCGGTCGCCCCGGGCTGACGCTGCGGCGCGCTCAATCCGATCGCGCGGGCCTTGCCGGCCTGAATATGCGGCAGCACGCTGGCGGGAGCCCCGACCAGCACGTCGATATGGCCGCCGAGCATCGCGGTGGCGCCCTCTCCACCGGATTTCTGAATGACCACCTTGGCCTTCCTGGGATCGGAGCCGGCGGCCTTGATCATCATGCCGATGATCACGTGATTGTGATTGCCCGGAGAGGCCGAGAAGGCGAAGCTCACCGAGGTCGGATCTTTGCGGAGACGCTCGAGCAGAACCTTGCCCGAAGTAATCGGAGAATCGGCGCTCACCGTGACGAGCACGTACTCGCGCAGCAGGATGCTGAGCGGAGTGAAATCATGGTAGCTCAGCTTGCCGATGCCGAGGATGTGGTTGGTCAGCAGGGTGGGGGAGAAGGTGGCGATGGTGTGCGCATCCCCGCCCTGCTGGCTGAGGTACGTCCAGGCAATGGTCCCGCCACCGCCCGGCCGGTTGGTCACGCTGACGCTGGGAAACGCGGGATTGGCCTGCAGCAGCTTCTGCACCACGCGCGCGCTGCGGTCGGACGAGCCGCCGGCCCCGGACGCCACGACGATGTCCACGTTCTTGGCGGGCTTCCATTCCTGCGCATGGACCGCTCCGGCAGCGAGGCAGCAGGCTGTCCAGGCGCAGGCTGTTCTTAAAGCACTCATGACCTCCTCCTTTTTATGCCGGAGCCCCGGTTGCAGCGGCTCATCCTATACACGAACCGCCGGGCTGTCACTCCCTCCGTTCCGTAAATTGGACTGCGCCGAAACGGAGCGCATTGACGCGGCGCAGGGTGCTCACTA
>CAYYZZ010000353.1:0-3036 GCA_964476235.1 uncultured Streptomycetaceae bacterium
GGGTGAGGGAACTGAACATTACCGGGATCTGCCCCGACATCACGTCTATCATCGCGGGGCCGCCGCCCTTGTACGGAACGTGCACCATGTCGATGCCGGCGACCTTGTTGAACAGCTCCCCGCCGAAATGGTTGAATCCTCCGATGCCGGTCGAGGCGTAGATGACCGATGCCGGTTTCGCTTTCGCAGCCACGACGAGATCGCGCACCGATTGGTACGGGCCCTTCGGATTGACTACGATCGAGTTCGGAGACGATCCGATTATCGAGATCGGGTCGAAAGATTTTTCGACATCGTAGGGCAGGGGACGCACGGCAGCATTCATCACCCACGACGTGGAAACCATGAGCAGGGTGTAGCCGTCCGCAGGGGCCTGGGCGGCGAGGTCGGCCCCGATGATGCCGTTCGCGCCGCCACGGTTGTCGATCACGACCTGCTGGTTGAGCCGGTCGCTCAGCTTGCTGCCGAGGTAGCGGCCCAGAATGTCGTTGCTGCCGCCAGGCGGAAACGGGATGATCCAGCGGATCGGCTTGTTGGGAAAGTTGTTGGTCTGCGCCTGTTGCGCGGGCACCGGCAACGAGATTGCAAGCAAGCTGAGTACGGCGAGAAGCGAGCGGCTGAGCGGCTGCATGGGATGTCTCCTCGGTTACGCCCGTGTGTTCCGGGCGGATTCTGATTGTTAGAAAAGTATAGTCCGCATCATGACCAAGTTCAAAATATGGAACCTGTGGAGCGGACTTCGACCGCAAAGAGGTATTTGTTTCAATGAGTTGCCTTAACGCTCGACGGAAGCAGGCCGAAAATCACTTATGATGGGCGTGACGCGTCATCAGGGAGGCTGAAGTGGCCAACAACCCGACCGAATCCCAGTGGAAGTTCCACGGCGTGCGCGTGGTGCACGCCAACGAGCTCGACATCAACACCGCGCAGACGCCGGGCATGAACCGCGCCGCGGCGATCACCCACGCGCGCGCGGGCGCGGAGAAGCTCTGGGCCGGCACGGTGGTGATCCACCCCAAGGCCAAGACCGGCGCGCACCATCACGGCCCGGTCGAGAGCGTGATCTATGTCGTCAGCGGAAAAGCGCGCATGCGCTGGGGCGACAAGCTGGAATTCGTGGCGGAGGCGGGGCCAGGCGATTTCATCTACGTCCCGCCCTACGTCCCGCACCAGGAGATCAACGCGAACGACGACGAGCCGCTTTCCTGCGTGCTGGTGAGGAGCGGGCAGAAGCCGGTCGTCGTCAACCTCGACATCCCCGTGGTGGAGAAGCCGGAAGAGGTGCACTAGGAGTTTGTCGGACTTAGGTCGGACAAACTCCTAATGCAAAACCGCCTGCACGAAACGGAAGGGAAAGGCAGTGAAAACCTTGTTACCAGCCTACCCATGGGCTCATTGGAGGCCAAGAGTGGTCGTTATCCTGGGTTTCATTCGAAGTCCGCAGGCGGTTTTGCTGTTAGCAGCCTGTCGCACATCTAAGCCCGACAGGCTGCTAGGTGGACAATATCCATCCGGATCCAAACAAGAAGTGAGCGGCAGATCGGATTCCGCTGTGCCGCCAACGACTGAGATATGCCACTTTTCCCGCGACATCCGGTTTTGCGCGTAGTGGCGACGGTCTGGCTGCTCGTGTCGGCCGTGCTGCTGGTCGTCACGCTGCTGCGGCCCGAGATCGGGTTGAATGAAAGAGCCGCTCTGTCCAGCCTCATGCCGCTGTACTTTCTGAGCCTCCCGCTCGGTCATCTTGGCCTGCTGGCGCTAGGCAAGCTCAAGCTGGAGCTGTATGTCACGTCCCATTTCGTGCCCAGCATTTTCTCCGAAGGCCTGTTGCTGTGGGCCGCGCTGACCGTTCTCGGCTACCTCCAGTGGTTCGTGCTGCTGCCGTGGGTGTCGCGCAAATGCCGGCTGCTGGCCGACTTTCTTTCCAAGCGTTACCTTGCGCGGTAAGATTGGCGCACGAATAAACAGGCACGGTGCGAACCGCGCCGGCAACGAGGAGGGGACCTTGCAACTCAGTCGCTGTGCATGCCGGTTATCGCTGCTACGCGCGGCCACGTGGCTTGTCGCGAGCTGTCTGCCATTCGCGCTTTCCATCCCGGCCCAGGCGGCGGAGAAGTACCCGACGCGGCCGATCCGGTTCATCATCCCGTTCCCGCCGGGGGGTGGCAACGACATCCTCGGGCGCGCCTTCGCGGAGAAAATGGGCGAGCGCATGGGACAGCAGTGGGTCGTGGACAACCGCGGGGGCGCGTCCACCATCATCGCCGCGGAGATCGTGGCGCGGGCGCCCGCCGACGGCTACACCCTGCTGCTCGGGACGAACACCACGCTCGCGGTCATCCCCAGCCTGAGGGAGAAGCTGCCGTTCGACCCGATCAAGGACTACGACCCGATCTCGCTGATGTCGACATCGCCCTATCTTCTGGTCGTGCATCCCGCTTTTCAGGCGAAGACGGTGAAGGAACTCATCGCGCTGGCGAAAGCGAAACCGGGCCAGATCAACTATGCCTCGCCGGGCCATGGCACGAGCAATCATCTCTCTTTCGAGCTGTTCAAGGCGATGGCGGGCATCAACCTGACGCACGTTCCGTACAAGGGCACCGGCCCGATGATAACCGAGCTGCTGGGCGGCCAGGTGCCGGTCATGCTCGCCTCGACAGCGTCGGTGCGGCCCCTCGTGCTTTCGGGGAAGCTGCGGGCGCTCGGCATATCGACCGCGAAGCGCTCGCCCGCGATGCCGGAGATCCCTGCCATTGCCGAATCGGGGGTGCCGGGCTTCGACACGGCCTCCTGGGTCGGCCTGATCGGGCCGCGCGGCCTGTCGCCCGCCATCATCGCCAGGCTCAATTCGGAGATCGCCGCCGTGATCCAGAGCGGGGATTTGCGCGACAAGCTGGCATCGCAGGGATTCGTGCCGGAAGCGAGCACGCCGCAGCAGTTCGCCGCGCATATCAAGGATGAGCTCGGCCGCTTCCGCCGGCTCGTCAAGACGGCGGGCATCAAGGAAGAATAAGGCAAAAGGCAAAAGGCAAAAGG
>CAYYZZ010000354.1:0-3033 GCA_964476235.1 uncultured Streptomycetaceae bacterium
ATAGGGGATAGGGGATAGGGGATAGGGGATAGGGGATAGGGGATAGGGGATAGGGTTCCGCGCTACGCGCGAGTTCTGAGAGGAGTATGAAACCAAAACCGTTTCAATCCATTTTCCGCCTGCGGGGCAAGGGGGGCAAACTTACCCTTATCCCTTATCCCTTATCACCCGTCACGCATCACCCAGCGCAGCGATGAGGGACGAAATCCACCTGAGCATCCTCGAAGCGACGGAGCTGGGCGAGCGTGCCCTGCAGGCGATCGGCTTCGACGCGGAGCAGTCGAGAGTCATCACCGCGCACCTCGTGGATGCGGCGATGTGCGGCCACCGCTTCGCCGGGCTGCCGCGCATCCTCACCATCAACGAGGATCCCCGCACGCGCGAGCCGCGCGTCCCGGTCAAGGTCGTGCACGAGACCGAAGTGTCGGCGCTGATGGATGGCGGCAACCACGTCGGCTACTACGCCGTGCACCAGGCGGCGAAGCTCGCCATCGAGAAGGCGCGCAAGCACCGCATCGCGGTGATCGGCATGTACCGCAGCCATCTCAGCGGCCGCAACGCCTACTACCTGGAGATGATCGCGCGGGCGGGGCTCGTCGGCATCCATCTCGCCAGCACGGCGCCGATGGTGCTGCCTCACGGCGGCGCCAGGCCCGGCTTCGGCACCAACCCGATCGGTTTCGGATTTCCGACGGACGGCGACCCGTTCATCGTGGACCTGGGGACCGCGGCGATGATGCGGGGAGAGGTGATCCTGCGCTCGCGCCTTGGCCTGCCGCTGCCGGACGGAACGGCAATCGATGCGCAGGGGCGGCCCACCACCGATGCCGCTGACGCGTTGAAGGGCGGCATTTCCACTTTCGGCGGGCACCGCGGTTCTGCGCTGTCGTTCGGCATCCAGGCGATGTGCCTGCTGGCGGGCGCGGCGCGCGCCCGCGGCAAGGTGCAGGACTTCGCCTTCTTCTTCATCGTGTTCGATCCCGCCATCCTGATGCCGCCGGAGGAATTCAAGGCCCAGATCAAGGAACTCATCGAGGCGGTGCGCGCCGTGCCCCCGCTCGACCCGGAGGAGCCGGTGCGCATCCCGTCGGAGCGGGCGTTTCGCGAACGCGAGCGGCGGCGGGAAGAGGGGATACCGGTTGATCGCGCGGTCTACGACCAGCTGCGCGGTCTTATCGACCGCGCGGGAAAGAAGTGACGGAGAAGTTATCAGTTGGCAGCCGTCAGTTGGCAGCCACTGCAAACTGCCCACTGCAAACTGTAAACTTTTGTCTCTTCTCAGCGGCCAGCGGCAGCCTGCGCTGCGGGGCGCTGCGCTAGCCGGGTGAAATCGTCCGCGTAGCTCTGCATCCGCCGGGCGACGGCGGCGCGCTGCTGGGGCGTCAATAGCCGGTCCACCGCCACGTAGAAATCGGCCTGCCGCTGCGTCCATCGCGCCCAGAGCCGCTTGTATTCGGGATCGCGGCCTTCCTCCCAGTTGAGCAGCCAGTGACGCAGTATGGCCGGGAACCGTGCTGAATCGCCGCGCAGCGCCATCAGTTGCAGTAACTCGCGCTGCCGGCGCAGCCGGTCCTCGTGACGCAGACGGTGGTTCATCGGCAGCTCGCCCGCCAGGGCGGCGATTTTCTCCTCCTGCTCGTCGCTCAAGCTGCCGGTCCAGTCCCGCACGCGCGTCAGCGCGCGCTGCACGGCGGCCCGGCGCTGTTCTTCGGCGCTTTCCTCCAAGCGGTATTCGCGGACGAAGCGGCGATTGTCCTTGTCCCACTGGCGCTGCAGCGCTTCGAGCTGGGCTGGCGTGACGGTCATCAGGAGCGCGGCCGTGTCGTCCGCGCCACGCTGGATGAGGGCGCGGTAGCGCGCTCTCACGTTGTCGGTGATCCAGAGCACATCCTCGCGCGCGAGCCCCTTCTGCACCCGTGCTTTCGCCGCCATGAGGAACGCCGCGTAATCCGGCAGCTGCTCGTAGCGGTGCCACTCGTGCAGGCGGTCGAAGCGCGCGCGGAATTCCTGCTTCTGCTGCGGGTCGAGGTCGAAGTAATCGTCCGCGGTCCACTCGGCGAAGGTATCGAGCTGGCCATAGCCGATGCGCAGCAGGCTGCAGCCCGGAAGCGTGGCGAGCAGAAGCGCCGACAGGATCGCCGGCCCCGCGATTGATTTCAGCCATTTACCCATCAAGGGATGCCTGTCGGCTCGCCACGCTTAATTTAATCATGGATTTCCATGGATTTCGGATAAGCGGATAAAAAAACGGGGCCGACCGGGCCCCGTTTTTTTGGGCGGAAAAGACTACATTCCCGCGATCCCGGCCTTGGCGCACTGTTCGTCCTGATCGCCAGTCACGCCGCTGACCCCTACGGCGCCGATGACCTTGCCACTGACGAAGATTGGCACTCCGCCAGGAGATGCCACGACGCCCGGCAGGGTCATGGTTGCCGGGCCTGTCTTATTGATCGCATCCAGAATTCCGCCATGCGCCGGCGCATGGCGGAATGACCGGTGGGTGGGGCTCAAACAACCATGATATTTGCTATCCATTGACGCTCGGCGGTATCATGATTTCGCATTTCATAGGGGGAGGAAATATGAGACACGTCGCCCGTTTGCTGTGCGTCAGCCTGATAGCGCTGCTGGCTGCTTGTGCCACTACAACCATCAGCGAATACAAGCCGACCGGCAAGATCGAGGTGCTCTGGCTGGGACAGGCGGCGTTCCGCATCACCACCATGACCGGCAAGGTGATCGTGATCGACCCGTGGTTGACTACCAATCCGAAGACACCTGCCCAGTACAAGGACCTGAAGAACCTCGGTAAAGTGGACGTGGTGCTCCTCACTCATGGGCACTTTGACCATTCGTTCAACGCCGCCGAGCTCGCCAAGCTCAACAAGGTCAGGCTCTACGCTCCGCCGGGATTAAAGGATACGCTCGTCGCCATTGGCGAGATCCCCGCCGAGCTTGCCCCCGGCATGAACAAGAGTGGCATCGTCACGCCGCTCGGGCCGGAGATCAAGTTCAACATGGTGCGCGCCGAGC
>CAYYZZ010000355.1:0-3032 GCA_964476235.1 uncultured Streptomycetaceae bacterium
GAAGATGTGGTTCGGCGACGGGCGCCAATACGACGCGGAGATCCGCGACCAGTTCGGCGCGCTGCACGAGCGCGCGAGCCACGGGGAGCTGGAGAAGGAATGGGCCGCCACGCCGCGGGGGCGGATCGCGCTCATCGTCGTGCTCGACCAGTTCTCGCGCCACATCCACCGCGATACGGCCGCCGCCTTTTCGCAAGACCCCGCGGCGCAGCGGCTCGCCGTTGCCGGCATCAACCAGAACATGGACCGCGAGTTGATCCCCGCCCAACGCGCGTTCTTCTACCTGCCGCTGGAGCACGCGGAAGACATCGAGCTGCAGCGGCTGTGCGTGCGGTGCTTCGACGGGCTCGCCCGCACGGTCGCCCCGGACCACCGCAAGGAATACGAGAGTTTTCTCGACTACGCCCAGCGCCACCGCGACATCATCGAGCGCTTCGGGCGTTTCCCCCACCGTAACGCCGCCTTGGGACGGGAATCGACACCGGCGGAAAAAAAGTTCCTCAAGGAGCCCGGCTCGTCCTTCTGAGGGAGTGAGCCGGGGTTTCCATCCATTTTTTCATGCGCTTTTCCCTGACGAAAAGCGCATCTCGAACCTCCCCTCGCCCTCCTGCAGGGAGAGGGGCGGGGGTGAGGGTGAGCCGGCGAACGCCCGACCCGATGCAGCGGGTAGGGCCGGAGGGACGAGGGATGAGGAGTTAAGGTAACGAGCTTTTCGTCATCCGTCATTCCCGCGAAGGCGGGAATCTAGTGTTATCAATAACTGGATCCCCGCCTTCGCGGGGACGACGTCTGCCGTCACGCGTATCTCGTCATTCCTACCCCAGCTGGCGATGCGCTCACCGCGTGGGACTGACTGCCGCGGTTCAGGTTGTAATACAATGGGCTCGCAGGAGGATCGTCAGAATTCTCCCTAATCACCAAAGGAGGGATCAGCCATGTTCAGACGTACGCTTACCCTGTTTGTCGCGGTCCTGATCGCAGCCTGGGGCGCCCCGGCGTGGTCGCAGGTAAAGGACATTCCGTGGGGCACCTCAGCGGTCGGATCGTCCGGGCACAAGGCGCTCGTCAGCCTGGCCGAAGTGCTGAACCGCGAGATGAAGAACTACCGGATCACCGTGCAGCCGGCGACCGGCGCCATCCTGACCATGAAGGGATACGCCACCGGCCAGTTCGAGGGCTACTATGGCGCCGATATCGGCTTCTACGAGTACGCCAACGACATCAACCGCTTCAAGGGCTTCAAGGCGAGCGTCAAGCGCCCGCTGGTGCAGTCCTTCTGGTCGTTCACCATCGAGGTCGGCACCGCGGTCCATTCGCGCGACAAAGGCAAATTCAAGGGATGGGCCGATCTGGCCGGCAAGCCCGTGTTCACCGGGCTGCTGCCGTGGGACGTCCGCGCCCATCTGGAGCGTGCCTACGGCGCGCTCGGTGTAAAACACCAGTATCGCCAGGTCGACCTGTCCGCCGCTGGTTCGCTGCTTCAATCGGGTAGCCTCGACGCGTTCATCATCTATACCGCCGGCGAATCCGCACCGGCAAGCTGGATCACCGAAGCTTCGCTGGCTGCTGATTGGGCCGCCCTCAATCCAAGCGCCGCTGAGCTCACTGCCCTGAAAAAGGCCGGTTTCGCCATCATCGAAGTGACACCCGATGTATTCAAGAAGGACGTTCACGCCGACAAGGTGGTCCTGCTACCGTTCTACTACGGCTTCCACGTCGGTCTCGAGGTGCCCGAGGATGACATGTACAGGATGCTCATGGCGATCGAGAAGAACGCGGCCCAACTGGCCAAGACCGATGCGAGTTTTGCACAGATTGCGAAGGACATGCCCGGCTTCCAGCGCAAGGGCGTTACCTCTTCGGTGGACTTCGTGCCGATCCACCCGGGGCTTGCGAAGTACATGCGCGAGAAAGGCGTCTGGGACGCGAAGTGGGACGCCAGGATCGCGAAGAAATAAACCGGTTCGGGCCCGTGAATCCAGATGGGGACGGGCGCGCGCCCGTCCCCTGATTATCGCGCGAACTTTTTTCCGGCCGTGACCACCCCCGCCCCTTCTTCCCGGCCACGCCTCGTGGTCGGGTGGCTCTACTATCTCACGGCGGTCTTCTTCTTCGTCTATCTCTTCGTCTATTACTGGACCGGCGAGGGCGGGCCGACCCTGCTTGCGATCACGCTGGTCCCGGTCACCTTCATCCTCTACACGCTCGACAGCCTGCGCAAGAACGAGTTCTACCCGCGGCTTCCGGCGACCGCCAACTATGCCATCGCCGCGGTCACCATCGCCGTCTCGATTGCGGTCGCGGTGTACATGAATAAGGAATACTACGAGATCGGCACGGTGCGGGCCGGGAGCTGGAGCACGACCGACCTCGTCATAGGCGTGTTGATGGTCGCGCTGATCATGGAGTACGCGCGCCAGCGCCACATGGCGCTGTTCGTCCTGAACATCCTGCTGATCCTGTACGTGGTGTACGGCCGGGTGGTGCCCGGCATGTTCTTCCACCCTGGCCTCTCCTGGGAACGCGTCGCCAGCGCGATGAGCGTCGAGATGTCGACCGGCATCTTCTCCAATCTGCCCCAGCTCGCGCTGACGCTGATCGGCTCGTTCATCCTCGTCCTCTCCGCGCTGCGCGCTTTCGGCTGCGTCGAATCGATCCTCAAGGCCTCCACTCGGATCGCCGTGCGCTCGCCGCACGCCCTGCCGCAGTCCGCCGTGTTCGGCTCGATGGCCGTCGGCACCGTGAGCGGCAGCGGCGCGGCCAACGCCATCACCGTGGGCTCGGCGACCATTCCCGCCATGATCGGCGCCGGCATGCCGCGGGTAGTCGCGGCCGCCATCGAGACGGCCTCCTCGCTCGGCGGGCAGCTGATGCCGCCGGTCATGGGCATTTCCGCGTTCCTGATGGCGGAATTCATGGGGCGCAGCTATTTCGACGTGGTCGCGCGCGGTTACGCGCCGGCAATCATCTATTACGTCGGCGTCAGCGTGTCGGTCTACCTGCTGTCGACGCGCTACCGCGCGCGCCTCGAC
>CAYYZZ010000356.1:0-3026 GCA_964476235.1 uncultured Streptomycetaceae bacterium
GCGCCCTGCTCTTCCCGCAACCAAGTTAGCTTCGATCCATCTCGCCATTCCCGATGGCGGCATTATGCCGCAAGGAGCTTGCCGAATTCGGCCCGGACAAGCTCCTTACGCAAAACCGCCTCCAAGAAGCAGCCTGTCCACGACAGGCTGCTACGCAGGCAGCGCATCGAGGATGGCGGCAGTACGACGGGCAAGCAGCTCGATCTCGTCCGGGCCGATCACGTAAGGCGGCATGAAATACACGGTATTGCCGAGGGGCCGCAGCAGGAGCTCGCGCTCGAGTGCGGAGGCAAAGAAGCGGCTGGCGAAGCCGGGATCGGTCGTTTCCACGTCGAAGGCGAGGATCATGCCTGTGGAACGGAAGTGCTTGACCCGGGGGTGCTGCTCGATCGCCCTCGCCGCTGCCTTGATCTGCGCGCTCTTAGCCCGGTTGGCCTCGATGACCCGGTCCTGCTCGAAGATGTCGAGCGTGGCGAGCGCCGCCCGGCAGGCAAGCGCGTTGCCGGTGTAGGAATGCGAGTGCAGAAAACCGCGAGCAACGTCGTCGTCGTAGAACGCCCGGTAGATGGCGTCGCGTGTCATCACGACGGAGAGCGGCAGGTAGCCGCCGGTGATGCCCTTGGACAGCAGAAGAAAATCCGGCGTGATGCCGGCCTGCTCGTGCGCGAAGAAACTGCCGGTGCGCCCAAACCCGGTCATGATCTCATCGGCGATGAGGTGCACCTCGTAACGGTCGCAAAGCGCGCGCGCGCGGCGCAGGTATTCGGCGTCGTGCATCGCCATGCCGCACGCGCCCTGCACCAGCGGCTCGACGATCAGCGCCGCGGTTTCGGCGTGGTGCCGTTGAAGATGTTGTTGCAGCGTTGCGGCGCTGCGCACGGCGTAATCGCGCGGCGACTCCCCCTTCTCCGCCAACCGCCAGTCAGGACTCGCCACCTGGCAGCTCTTCATGACAAGCGGCGCGTAGGTATTCTTGAAGAGGGCGACGTCGGTCACCGCCAGCGCGCCGAGCGTCTCTCCGTGATAGCTCCCAGCGAGGCTGACGAAGCCGGTCTTCTCCGGCCGGCCCGTGTTGCGCCAGTAGTGAAAGCTCATCTTGAGCGCGATCTCGACCGCGGAGGCGCCGTCGCTTGCGTAGAAGCAATGGCCGAGCACGCCACCGGTCGCGCGCGCGAGTCGCTCGGACAGCGCCACCGCCGGCTCGTGGCTGAATCCGGCAAGCAGCACGTGCTCGAGCTTGCCTAGCTGATCGGCGATCGCGGCGTTGATGCGCGGATTGCAGTGGCCGAACAGGTTGACCCACCACGAGCTGATGGCGTCGAGGTAGCGCCGGCCGTCGAAATCGTAGAGCCAGCAGCCTTCGCCCCGCGCCACCGGAACGAGCGGCAGCTTCTCGTGCTGCTTCATCTGGGTGCACGGGTGCCAGACCGCGGCCAGGCTGCGTTCTAGCAGCAGACCGTTGCGAGTGCTAGTTTGCATTTTGGTGGCGAAGGCTTTAAAAATCAGGAGAGTGAATGGAACGAGGGAGCCAGCTTTCTTCATTCAGTCTTCACGCAACTTCCGTTACACGCGGTGGATGCCGGCACGGAGCCGGCGCCAGGCAGTAACTTCCCCAGGTCAACCGCAGAGTTTCCCGAGACGTTGGATAGCAACGAGTGGCATCATTCCTGCTCATGCTGTACCGGCGCGCGCCGGTTGTGCGGCGGCTGGCTGTCCGTTCCAACCGGCGGATTTCGCCAAGTGTTACGCAGCCTGACGAAAACAGTTTAGCACTCGCTTAAGGAGACAACCCGCCATGCAATTACTTGAGCGCATCGAGAACCAGATCTCCGCAACCGGCCTGCCGCTGGTGGGCATCACGCTCGCGGCGATACCCTGCCCCGACACGCCGGTGATACTTACCCTGCACTGGCACGGCTTCATCAAGGAGAGGCTCGCCGAAGTGGAGCAGGCCGAGCCGGTCTCGTACACGCCGGTGCCGAGTTCCGCGCTGCAGCTGAACGACCGCTGGCGCGATCTCGTCGCGGTGGACCGGGCCGCGATGGAGGCGGCATGGGAGCTCGGCGCGTGGGACGTCGCCCGCGCCGAGCGCAAGGGCTGCCTGCGGCCCGGTGCGCCCACCACCGAAGCGCTCGAATGCCTGCAGGCGTTCGGCGCGTTCCCGTACGGCATCAACGGCAACCAGGTGGTCGTAGCCGATGCGCCCGATGCCGATGAGCTGGTGCAGCTTGCGGCCACCCGCGGCTACCTTATGTGGCTGTTCCGGCCGGTCAGCGGCGGCATCTGGGCCGAAGTTGCCGATGACGCCACCTTGACCTCCAGGGGGCGGCGGCCCCCGCCTTGCCCGCATCGTCCGATCCCGCCCCGCTGCGACGGCAACCGCAGGACGGTATACCGCTTCGGGGTCTCCAACAGTACCCCGCTGGACCTGGACTAACTAGCTAGTTTTTCAGCATTTTCTGGCGGACTTCGGTTTCGCCGCCCCCTGGTTAGTGAACGCTAACACCTGTGCAATGCAGATGGGGATGAACGGCTAACCTATTGTCGTAGCGCAATCTTATCTGTATTATTAGCACTCGATAGAGATGAGTGCCAATCAAGCCGTTCTCCGTCATTTCAGTATTCCAGTCAATTCATAGGAGGCTTAGCAATGAAAATTCGTCCTCTACACGACCGCGTGATGGTCAAGCGGTTGGAAGAAGAACGCAAGACCGCTTCCGGGATCGTCATTCCCGACACCGCCGCCGAGAAGCCTGACCAGGGCGAAGTCATCGCGGTGGGGAAGGGCAAGATCCTGGAGGACGGCAAGGTGCGTCCCCTCGACATCAAGGTGGGCGACAAGATCCTGTTCGGGAAGTACTCCGGACAGACCGTGAGGGTCAAAGGCGACGAGCTGCTCGTGATGCGCGAAGAAGACATCATGGGCGTGATCGAAGGCAAGTAAACAAATTCCGCGAAACAGGAGATCAGATATGTCAGCGAAAGACGTCAAATTTCACGACTCCGCCCGCAGCAAGATCGTGGCC
>CAYYZZ010000357.1:0-3020 GCA_964476235.1 uncultured Streptomycetaceae bacterium
CGAGCCGGGCAGGCAGAAATAATGCACCGCGCCGGCGATGTCCTCGGGCACGCCCAGGTGCCCGACCGGCGGCACCAGCGTGGGATCGGGCAGCTCGCTGGAAGTCGCGGAGCGCTCGCCGCCGATGCGCCCGGGGCAGACGCAGTTCACCGTGATGTTCTTCTTCGCGTACTCCGCAGCCAGCGCGCGGGTGAAGCCCTCCACCCCCGCTTTCGCCGCCGAGACGTGCGCGCGCCCGCTGTAGCTCGGCGCGTAGTGGCTGACGCCGCTGATGTTGACGATGCGGCCCCAGCCGTTCTTCAGCATATACGGCACCGCCGCGCGGGTGCAGAAGAACGTGCCGTCGAGGGCGATGCCGACGATGTGGCGCCATTGCGGGGTGGTCATCTGTTCGAACGGCACGACACCACGGTCGGCGGCGTTGTTGACCAGGATGTCGAGCCGCCCGAAGCGCTTCTCGATCTCGCCGACCATGCGGGCGACCGCGGCCTCATCCGTGATATCGGCGAGGCACACCAGTGCCGGGCGGCCCATCGCCTCGATCTCCGCCCGCACTTTTTCCGCCTCGTCGCGCGAGCGGCGCGTGTTGATGACGATGGACGCGCCCTCGCGTGCGAGCGCGTGCGCAGTGGCGCGGCCGCCGCGGCGCACTGCGCCGGTGATCAGCGCGACCTTCCCTTCGAGCTGTCCCGCCATCCCTTCTCCTTGTCGCTGCTACAGGGTGCTTCGAGCATCCTTTTCAACCGCAGATGAACACGGATACCCACAGATAATAACCAACCCGGGGAGTAGACGAGTTCAGGAACGTCTGCACCGGCCCATTTCGTCATTCCCGCGCAGGCGGGAATCCAGCGTCAGACGATTTCCGACCATAATCCTTCGACGAGCCTATCCCGGTGTTCCCACGCTCTCTTGACAAGATTACTGGTCACGCCCACATAAAGGGTACCGTTTCTCTTGCTGGCGAGAATGTGAACGCAAGGCTGCTTGATATTCGCCATACTGGATTCCCGCCGTCGCGGGAATGACGTCGTTTGTCATTCCGGCCCATTGGCTTCTAGTCGACGCGGAGCTTGGCGGCTATCGCCACCTTGCGCCACTTGGGTATTTCCTGCCTGATCAGCTCGGCGAAGGCTTCCGGCGTGTTGGTGATCGGCTCGACGCCGGCGGTGGCGAACCGGCCGCTGACCTCGGGCGCTTGCAGCAGTCTCACCACCTCCGCGTGGGTCTTCCTGACGATGGCGCGCGGCGTGCCGCCGGTGAATGCCAGCCCGTACCAGACATCGAACGCATAGCCCGGGATCCCCGCCTCGGCGACCGTCGGCAGCTCGGGCGCGATCTGGGCGCGCTTCGCACCGGTCACCGCGAGCGCCCTCAACTTGCCGGCCCTGGCGTGCGGCAGCGTCGTCTGCAGGCCCGCAAACGCGACCTGGATCTCGCCGGCCATCACCGCGGTCATGGCCGGGTTGCTGCCCTTGTAGGGCACGTGCAGCATGGAAAACCCGCCGTCGAGCATCATCAGCTCGACGCTCAGGTGCGATGCGGCGCCGCTTCCGCCGGAGCCGTAGCTGATGGTCCCGGGTTTGGCCTTGGCCAGCGCGACCAGCTCCTTGATGGATTTGGCCGGCAGCGAATTCGATACCGCTACGACGAACGGCTGAACCGCGGCAAGCGTGATGGGGGCGAGATCCTTCTGCGGGTCGTAGGCAAGATTGCGCTCGATCGCGGGCGCGAAAGTCAGATGCCCCACGCTGCCGAGGACCATGGTGTAGCCGTCGGGCGCGGACTGCTTGGCGACGATCGTGACGCCGGCGATGCCGCCCGCGCCGCCGCGATTGTCCACGACGACGGTCTGGCCCCAGCTGTCCGTCAGCCCCTGCGCGATCAGGCGCGCGATGATGTCGGTGCCGCCGCCGGGCGCGCTCGGCACGACCAGCCGGATCGACTTGTTCGGGTAATCGCCAGCACTCGCGGCAGGTTTCACCGGCTGCGCAAGCACCGGCGTTGCCGCGGCCATCCACAATACGAACGTCATCTTCATCAACGGTTTCATCCTGGCTTCTCCTCGAATCGCGCCTGTCCGGGCGCTTGCCCCGCGTTGGCAGGAATGACATGATCACACAAAACCGCCGGCGAAAAAATCACGCGCCGTTCCGCCGAATCCTGTTCCATCAACCCAATTCCATACTGTGAGACCCGACACCATGAAAAAAGCCAAGACCCGCCGCGACTACAACGACCGCTTCGAACGCGGCATGCGCGTACTGAAGAAGATGGGCCGCGAAAAGCTGATGCTGAACCAGAAGGCGCTTTCCCCGGAAATGTACGAGATGTCGGTCGGGCACCTCTTCGGCGACGTCTGGGGACGCCCCGGCCTGAGCCTGCGCGAGCGGCAGCTGGTCACGCTCGCGGCCAACATCGCGATGGCTCGCCCCACCGGCAACCATTCGCACTACCTCAGTTCCCTGCACCTCGGCATCACCAAGCGGGAAATCATCGAGGTCATGATCCAGGTCGGCCACTACACCGGCTGGCCGACCCTCTCCAACGCCGTGCGCCAGTTCACCGAGATCCTCGAAGAGCAGAAGGCAGCGCAGAAAGCGAAGAAGCTGGGCAAGCCCTTCCGCTCCAAGCTGCTCTAGCAGCAGTGATTAGCAATTAGCGGTTGGCTTTTAGCTACGACCAAACAGCAGCTATTAGCAATTAGCAATTAGCAATTAGCTTTTAGCTACGGCCCGTGCTGTTTTTGGCTTGTCGCTAATAGCTAACAGCTAAGAGCCAATAGCTGGTTCTCAGATGTGACTCTCAGTGACCCGCTCGAAATGCTCGGCCACCGGCGGCTGGGCAAAGAACCCCCCGACCAGCCCGCGGAATTCCTGGAACCTCGGCGATTGACGGAAGTTGACCGTGTGGGATTCTATGGTCTCCCAGCGGATCAGGAAGTGGTAGCGGCCCTTGGTCTCCACGCAGCGCTGCAGCTCGTGTGAGATGTAGCCCTTGATGCTGCGGAAGATGGGCTC
>CAYYZZ010000358.1:0-3014 GCA_964476235.1 uncultured Streptomycetaceae bacterium
GAGACCGCGCGAGAGGGCCGCGCCGGCCCCACCGGATGACGTCGGTTGCTTTTCCATTTACGGCCAACCTAGAATAGCGCGTCCCTCGGGAGGAATCCTATGAATACAAGAAGCATGCTTGCTGTTGCGCTGGCGCTCGCCGGCGTTTTCACCTGCGGCGCGGGGCAGGCGCAACAGGCCTATCCGAACAAGGCGGTGAAATTCATCGTCACCTATCCGCCGGGCGGCAGTTCCGACGTGATGGCGCGCATCATCGGCAAGCAGCTGACGGAATACTGGGGCCAGCAGGTCCTGGTCGATACCCGGCCGGGCGCGGACGGGGCAATCGGCATGGAATACGCCGCAAAGCAGCCGGCCGACGGCTATACCTTCCTGCTGGGCAACTTCGGGCCGGTCGTCGCCAAGCCGCTGCTGGCGAAAGTGCCGTACGACTGGCAGCGGGATTTCGCGCCGGTTTCGCGAATCACGATGTCGGCCAACATCCTGGTGGTGCCGACGACCATGCCGGTGAAGAACGTGAAGCAGCTCGTCGCGCTCGCCAAGGCGCGTCCCGGCGAGCTCACCTACGGCACCAGCGGGCCGGGCAGCATGTCGCATTTCGCCGGCGAGATGTTCAAGCGGCTGGCGGGGGTCAACATGATCACGGTGAACTACAAGGGCAACGCGCAGGCGATCTCCGAAATCATGGGCGGGCAGATCACGACGATGTTCTCGGACGCGCTGCCCGCGGTTCAGGGTCTGAAAACCGGCAAGATACGCGCGCTCGCGGTCACCAGCGAACAACGCTGGCCGCACACGCCCGAGCTGCCGACGCTCGCCGAGGAGGGCATCAAGGGCTTCGCGGCGGTCAACTGGTGGGGCATTCTGTTCCCGGCGGGCGTGCCGCGCCCCATCGTCGACAAGGTCGCCGAGGACCTCGGCAAAGCGCTGGCAACCCCGAGCGTGAAATCCGCTCTCGCGGTTCTCGGCGTCGAAGCCATATCCAGCACACCGGAACAGTTTGGCGCATTCATGGCAGCCGAAACGGAGCGTTGGGGCAAGCTCATCAGGGAAGCGAAGCTGGAGGTCCAGAAATAGGACGCGCGGCCGCGCGCGGGACGCTTAAACGCGCCGGAGCATCGCCTCGCGCACGCTGTAGCCCGGATGCAGGCCGCGGCGCGCAGGCCTAACGCGTCCTGCCCACCCTGAGGTCCGGCACTTTTTCCTGCAGGAATTGCAGGACCACGACTTCCTCGCGGCGCAATGCGGCGGCGGGCCGCACGCCGCGCGCGCGGCGCGTGCGGGCGGGCGGAGGGAGCGGGGCGGTAAGCCCCAGGTGATAGGCGTGCAGCAGCGCGGGGTGAACGTAGTACTTCCGGCACACCGCGCGCGTGTTGCCCAGCCGCTCGGATACCGCGTCTATCGCACGGATGATGTTGCGGTCCGCTTCGCGACGGCTCGATGCGGCGCCCATCGTCCGCAGCTCCACCGTGGCCAGCATCGTGCCGCCCCAGGTCCGGAAATCCTTGGCGGTGATGTCGCGGCCGGTGATCTCGCGGAGATAGGCGTTCACGTCGTCCGACGAAACGGTCTGGCGTTTTCCGAACGGATCGAGGTACTGGAACATTTCCTGCCCCGGCAGGTCCCGGCAGCGCTGGACGATGCGGGCGAGCCGCGGGTCGGTGATTGCTACGGAGTGCTCGACGCCGCTCTTGCCGCGGAAGCTGAATTGCAGCATCGCCCCTTTGACGCGCACGTGCCGCCTGCGCAGCGTCGTCAGGCCGAAGGAGCGGTTCTCGCGTGCGTATTCGTCGTTGCCCACGCGGATGAGCGTCCGGTCCAGCAGCCGTACCACGGTGGCGAGGAGCTGGCGCCGGGTCAGGTCGCCGCCGCGAAGGTCGCGCTCCACGCGATCCCGGAGAAGCGGGAGGGCCTCGCTGAATGCAAGCATGTGGCGGAACTTGGACCGGTCGCGCGCCTCGCGGTACGAGGGATGGTAGCGGTACTGCTTGCGGCCGCGGGCGTCGCGCGCCGTCGCCTGTATGTGGCCGTCGGGATCGGGGCAAATCCACACGTCGGTCCAGGCCGGCGGTATGACCAGCGCGTCGAGGCGCCTGCGCGTGGCCGGGTTCCGGATGCGCGCGCCGTTCGGGGTATGATAGACCCAGCCTTTGCCGGCGTGCCGCCGGCTGATTCCCGCGACGCCATCCGTGACGTAGTGAAGCCCGGCGCGGGCGGCGGCCCTGCGATGCTCGTGAGTCCGCGGCGAGCCCAACGTGCGCGCCCTCCCTCAAACGCCTAGCAGCCTGTCGGACTTAGGTGTCTGACAGGCTGCTAACAGCAAAACCGCCCGAGAATTTAGAATGACACCCAAGGTAACGCCCAATTGGCCTTCGATGGGCACGCGCACAGGCTGGAAATGAGGTTTTCACTGTCTTTTACTCCCGTTATCGTGCGGGCGGTTTTGCATAAGGAGTTTGTCGGTCCTAAGCCCGACAAACTCCTAGGCAATGGTGCACGTTGGCGCCGGCTGGTGGCAAGTGTCTGCCGATTCCCCGGCATCCGCGCCTCACGGCCCGGTCATGAGATCGTGTATCGCCGCGGGGAATCAGCGCCGGCGGAAGAGGATGTCCCATACCGAGTGCCCCAGCTTCAGGCCGCGGCTCTCGAACTTGGTGAGCGGGCGATATTCGGGCCGCGGCGCGTATCCGCCGGCGGTGTTCTCGAGCGAGGGCTCGTCGGACAGCACTTCCATGATTTGTTGCGCATAGTCTTCCCAGTCCGTCGCAACGTGTAGGGTAGCGCCGGGCTTCATTCGTGATGCCAACAACCTGATAAACGGCGTCTGAATGAGCCGCCGTTTATGGTGCCGCTTCTTCGGCCACGGGTCGGGGAAGAAGATGTGGGCGCCGTCGAGACTGCCTGGTGGAATCATGCGCTCGACGACCTCCACCGCGTCGTGCTGGATAACGCGGATATGGGTGAGGCCGAGTTCCGCGGCCCGCTTGAGCAGGCTGCCCACGCCGGGCGTGTGG
>CAYYZZ010000359.1:0-3002 GCA_964476235.1 uncultured Streptomycetaceae bacterium
GGCGGCGCGCGAGGCGAGCGCGGAGGCGAGCCAGTTCCACATCATCCAGCCGCAGGTGGTGAAGTAAAACAGGCGCTCGCCGGGCTTCAGGTCGACGTGAAGCTGGTGTTCCTTCAGGTGCTGGAGCAGGGTGCCTCCGGCGCCGTGCACGATGCACTTCGGCACGCCGGTGGTGCCGGAGGAGTACAGGATGTAAAGCGGGTGGTCGAACGGGAAGCGCTCGAATGGAATGTCCCGGGTGCGCCAGGGCGCCATCAGGTCGTGGATGTTGACCGCCCGGGGTATGCCCGACAGGGGCGGGCGCGGCCGGGTATAGGGGACGACGACGATTTTTTCCACGGAGGGAAGGTTTCCGGCTATTTCCTTGAGGCGATCGACGAGGTCGATCGTCTTGCCGTTGTAGAAATAGCCGTCGGCGGCGAACAGCACCCTGGGCTCGATCTGGCCGAAGCGGTCGAGCACCCCCCGCACGCCAAAATCGGGAGAGCATGAGGACCAGATCGCGCCGAGGCTGGACGCCGCCAGCATCGCGATGATCGTGCCCGGCACGTTGGGCAGGTAGCCTGCAACGCGGTCGCCGGGCTTCACGCCGGCGGCCCGCAACGCCTGCGAGAGGCGCGATACCTCGGAGTAGAGTTCGGCGTAAGTGACCGTCGTCTTCAGCCGGTCTTCGCTCCAGAACACGATGGCGGTCGAGCGGTCGCGGCGCCGCAGCAGGTTTTCCGCGAAGTTGAGTTTCGCCCCGGGAAACCAGCGAGCTCCCGGCATCCTGTTTCCGTCCACCAGCGCCGGCCCGTCGTGCCCGTCTCCTATCACCTCGCAGAAGGACCACACCGATTGCCAGAACTGCGCCGGCTCGGTGACGGACCAGCGGTGCAGCCCGGCGTAATCTTCCGCTGTTACGCCCCAGCGTTCACGCGCTTGGCGCGTGAACGCGGTCAGGTTGGCATTCCTGACGCGTTCGGGGGAGGGCTGCCAGGGCGGCTGGTCCATGTCTATTCAGCTGTTAGCTGTTGGCTATTAGCTCTTGGCAGATCAGTACCCGATTTTGAGGATTCTGGCTAACAGCCAATAGCTGATAGCCAATAGCCGCGTTACTCCGGGCGCATGTGCGGGAACAGGATCACGTCGCGGATCGAGGGGCTGTCGGTGAGCAGCATCACCAGCCGGTCGATGCCGATCCCGGCGCCGGAGGCGGGCGGCATCCCGTATTCGAGCGCGCGAATGTAATCGGCGTCGAAGTGCATGGCCTCGGCGTCGCCCGCATCCTTCTGCCTGGCCTGCTGGGCGAAGCGCTCGGCCTGGTCCTCCGGGTCGTTCAGCTCGGAGAAGCCGTTGGCGATCTCGCGCCCGGCAATGTAGAGCTCGAAACGCTCGGTGATCTCGGGGTTCTTGTCGCTGCGGCGGGCGAGCGGCGACACTTCGGTGGGGTAGTCCACGATGAAGGTCGGCTGGATCAGCTTGTCTTCCACCGTGTTCTCGAACAGTGTCAGTTGCAGCCCG
This sequence comes from uncultured Streptomycetaceae bacterium, assembly GCA_964476235.1. Lineage (GTDB taxonomy): Bacteria > Pseudomonadota > Gammaproteobacteria > Burkholderiales > SG8-41 > SG8-41. The sequence goes on from CAYYZZ010000359.1 coordinate 1,504, forward strand.
CCGATTCCGTCTGCGGCGCGGAAGGCGATATTGCGCTGGTTGAGCCGGGCAATGAGCGCGGCGCGGTCGTTGAGGATCGCGTCGGTGAGTTCCGGATGGTGTTTCCGGATTGCCTGCGCGATGGTGAGGCGCTCGTAGGGACGGGAAAAATCGATCTCGTGCCCCTGGTAGGTGACGCGCGGCCCACCCAGCGCCGTTTGCGCAGCGTGGGCGAGCATGCGCGGGATCACGGCCATCATGTACTCGTAGTCGGTGTAGGCCGCATAGAACTCGAGCATGGTGAATTCGGGGTTGTGCCGGGTTGAGATGCCCTCGTTGCGGAAATTGCGGTTGATCTCGAACACCCTCTCGTAGCCGCCCACCACCAGCCGCTTGAGGTAGAGCTCGGGCGCGATCCGCAGGTAGAGGTCCATGTCGAGCGCGTTGTGGTGCGTCACGAACGGACGCGCGGTGGCGCCGCCGGGTATCGGCTGCATCATCGGCGTCTCGACTTCCAGGAAGCGCTCACCCGTCAGGAACTCGCGGATGGCGTTCACGATCCGCGAGCGAGTCTGGAAAACGCGCCGCGTGTCCTCGTTCATGATGAGGTCGACGTAGCGTTGGCGGTACTTGATTTCCTGATCGGTGAGGCCGTGCCATTTCTCCGGCAGCGGGCGCAGCGACTTCGCGAGCAGCCTGAGTGCGCGCGCACGAGCCGTCAGCTCGCCGGTCCGGGTGCGGAACAGCTCGCCCTCGACCCCGATGATGTCGCCGATGTCACAATGCTTGAACGCGGCGTGGGCTTCCTGCCCGGTGTCGCCATCCGACACGAAGATCTGGATCGCACCGGTCATGTCGCGGATCGTGGCGAAGCTCGCCTTGCCCATCACGCGCTTCAGCATGAGGCGGCCCGCGATCCTGACCTTGACCGGGGCCGTTTCGAGCGCCGCGTTGTCGAGCGCGCCGTAGCGGGAGGCAAGGTCGGCCGCAAAATGCTCGCGCCCGAAATCATTGGGATAGGCCGCGCCTTTTTCGCGCAGCGCCGCGAGCTTGGCGCGGCGCTCGGCGACCAGCTTCTCGCGCTCCTGGGCGCTGTCGGCTTGTGTCTCCGGGGAGGAGGGTTCCGTCGGTTTCTTGGACATGGGTGCGGGTTACGGGCCCTTTTTGAGGCTCGCTTCGATGAAAACGTCGAGGTTCCCGTCCAGCACCGCCTGGGTGTTGCCGACCTCGACGCCGGTGCGGAGATCCTTGATGCGCGACTGGTCGAGCACGTAAGAGCGGATCTGGTGGCCCCAGCCGATGTCGGTCTTGGTGTCCTCCCGCGCCTGCTTTTCCTCCAGCTGCTTGCGCAGCTCCAGCTCGTAGAGGCGTGACTTCAACATCGCCATCGCTTCTGCCTTGTTGCGGTGCTGCGAGCGGTCGTTCTGGCATTGCACAACGATGTTGGTCGGCAGGTGCGTGATGCGGATCGCCGAGTTGGTCTTGTTCACGTGCTGCCCGCCGGCGCCCGAGGCGCGGAA
>CAYYZZ010000360.1:0-2997 GCA_964476235.1 uncultured Streptomycetaceae bacterium
GCTGACGGGCCAATCGCCCTTCAGAACGGCGCGGTGCCGCGGACGGTGGTCCGGTACATCAGCCTGCGCAACGGGAGGTAGTAATTGAAATTGGCCTTGTGTTGCGCAGCGCAGTTGTCCCACATCAGCAGGTCGCCCGCTTTCCAGTAGTGCTCGTACTGAAACTCCGGCTGGATGATGTGCGCGCAAATCTGCTTGAGCAGCGCATCGCTTTCCGCCTTGGGCAGGCCCACGATGTGCGAGGTGTGGCCTTCGTTGATGAACAGCCCCTTGCGGCCGGTGACAGGATGCGTGCGCACGATCGGTGACTCGGCGTCAGGCACCTGTTTCAGGTGATCTTCGGTCAGCACGTGTTCCTGCACCACGCGCCCCCCTCGTGTCTGCTCTTCCTTCTGCGCCTGGATGTTCTTGCCGCGGTAATAGACGTAGCTGTGGACGTTCTTGAGCCCTTGCAGGCGCTTTTTCATGTCATCCGGCAGGGCGTCGTACGCGGCGGTGGTGCTGGCGAAGTTGGTATTGCCCAGCACGATGCCATCCCTGACCGGCACTTCGAGCGCGTAGAGCGCGGACAGCAGGCTCGGCTCGCGCTTGTAGGAGAGATCGCTGTGCCAGAAACGGCCGGCGTCCTCGACCCCGAGCGCCTTGCCCTGCTCGTTGAGGATGTTGGAGACGATCAGAATTTCCGGATAATCGTTCAGGCGGTGTTCCTTGCGCACGTGCTGCTCGAGCACGCCGAAGCGGCGGGTGAAGGCGATCTGCTGCTCGGGCGTGATCTTCTGGTTGCGGAAGACGACGACCTGGTTGTCGAAGAACGCATTGGAAATCTTCGCGAACGTGTTGTCGTCGATGGGTTTCGACAGGTCGACGCCGGAGATTTCGGCGCCGAGATGCTTGCCGATACGGGTGACGGTGAGCATGGGATGGACCTCGCTGCGGGTGTTGCCGTGATTGCCGACTTGCGAGGTGTAATGCTAGCAGCCGCGGGCCGCGATGTGAATGGATTGCGTCCAATATCCGGTCCACGAAACCATCGCGGGCCCGGCAGACGGCGGGGGAGGCGCCTTGCGAGGGCGTGGCGTTGTGCGATGTTGCGGCGGGGCAGTATTGCGGTCGATCCTATGGTTTCTCCTGGCGACTTGCCGGTTCAATTGTTGTTTCCGGATTTTTTCGGATTCATCGCGGTTCGGACGCTGGTGCCGATCGGGAGACGAAACCAGGCGACCACGCCCGCGGCCAGCAGGAACGCCGCGACCCACACCAGCGTCCGCCACGGTCCGCCGCCGCGCCGCAGGATCTCGAAGTCCTCCACGTAGATCGTCTCGCAGGCCCCGTTGCCCGTGTCGTCGCGGACGATGCTGGTGCCGCGCTTGAAGGGGCGCCCGCCGTGGTTGTGCGAATACTCCGCCAGGTAGCCGCGGAAGCGGACCTGGTCGCCGAGGCGCACCTTGCGCATGGCGCTGGCTATCCCGGGGTTATCGGTCAGCAGGTGATTGTTTGAAAGCGCAGCGGGGTCGAAGACGTGCTCTAAGATCGCCCCGATGCGGAAGTAGCAGACGAACTGGCCGCTGGAATATTCCGCCTCCTTGTAGATGCCCCTGCGCAGGTTGTTGCCCCACACCACGCACAGGTCCATCACGTTGAGGTGGTCGTTCCATTCCCGGTGGATGTAATCCCACCAGGTCTTCGAATCGTGCTGGCTCACGACCAGGCCGTGCAGGTTGTAGGTGTAGAGCGGCTGAATCTTGTAGGTCACGCCGTTGACGGTGGTTTCGAACGCCGCCCGCTTGACCGGGACCTGCTCGGGCTCCTGCAGCAATTCCGGCTGCAGGAACGAGTACTGCGGCAGGTCGTCTTTTTGCCACAGCGCCACGCCCAGCAGGACCAGGCTGCTGGCCAGGAGGAGTTGGACGAGTCGTCGCGCCATTTCCCTATCTAATGCGTAAACCGAACAAGAAAAACAAAGATATTAATCGAACCGCCAAGCCGCCAAGAGAAACAATAACAAGAATAAGCAGAGCAGGTCATCCCTCATCCCTCATCCCTCATCCCTCACCCCTCGGTGTCTGAGAGGACTCAGACACCAAGCTCGATGATGCGGGCATCGACCCGGTCGCCGGAGATGAGCAGCTCGCCGACCGCGACCGGCAGCTTGAAGCGGCGCGGGCCGGCGCTGCCGGGATTGACGAACAGGATGCCGTCGCGGGTCTCGACCCTGGGCTTGTGCGAGTGCCCGAACATCATCACCTGGAATCCCGCCGCCCGCGGATCGATGTCCAGTTCCGATTCGTCGTGCCGGAGATAGACCGATACCGAACCAAATTCCACCACGTCGTACACGGGAATCGCCTGTGCCCACGACCCCGGGTCGTTGTTCCCGCGCACGACCGTCACGGGCGCGAGCTTGCGCAGCTTCACCAGGACGTCCGGCTCATCGATGTCGCCCGCGTGGAGGATGTACTGGCAACCCTTCAGCGCGGCGACTGCCTCATCGCGCACCAGGCCGTGCGTATCCGAGATGAGACCGATCCGGATGGTTTGGGTGGTGGTCATTGAGGATTAGCGTTCCCAGTAACCGGCGCCCGGCCGCGGACCCATGCAAAGCACGGCGCTCGCGCGCGCGTGCGCGTTGACTGGGCGATTAGACGGCATTCTTGCGATCACCTCGGGTGGTCGGTGAAGAAACGACGAGGAACTCAACCGAGGTGTCGCCAGCATTGCGAAATTTGTGCTTTTTTCCAGCGGCGACGTGCAGCCCTTCGCCGGGGCCGAGATGAACCAACCGGCCGTCGATCTCCACGCTGGCGCGACCTGAAATGATGTAGTAGAACTGTTGCGCGACGTCATGCGAGTGCAATACCTCGCCCTTGCCAACCGGAACCCGCTCACAAATGACGCTCAACTGCGGGTCCTGGAGAAGGTGCCAACCATCACAGCCGTCGCCCCAGACGTAGTGTTCGGCGTTGGCGATAGACACGGCGTCGGTCATGGTTGATGTCG
>CAYYZZ010000361.1:0-2989 GCA_964476235.1 uncultured Streptomycetaceae bacterium
AAAGGAACCGCAGCCGATGAACATCACCCTACTCACCGATTACCAGGACGTGGTCCGCCACCTGAAGTGCTACGGTAAGCTCGCCGGCCACAACGTGAAGATCTGGAACGACCACGTCACCGACACCGACGTGCTCGCCGAGCGCCTGAAAGACACCGAGGCGCTGGTGCTGATCCGCGAGCGCACGCCGATCCGCGCACCGCTGATCGAGCGGCTCGGCAAGTTGAAGCTGATCAGCCAGCGCAGCGTCTACCCGCACATCGACGTGGATGCCTGCACGCGCAAGGGCATCATCCTTTCCTCGGAGATGAGCCCGGGCCAGCCCTCGTACGCGACGGCCGAGCTCGCCTGGGGTCTCATCATCGCGGCGCTGCGCCATCTGCCGCAGGAGGTGGCGGCGCTGAAGGCGGGCCGCTGGCAATCCACGATCGGCACCCGCCTGCACGGGCGCACGCTGGGGGTGTTCGGCTACGGGCGCATCGGGGCCGTCATGGCCGGTTACGGCAAGGCTTTCGGCATGAAGGTGCTCGCCTGGGGCCGCGAGAAATCGCTCCAGCGCGCGCGAGACGATGGCCACGAGACCGCCGCGAGCAAGGAAGCCCTGTTCGAGCGCTCCGACGTGCTTACCGTGCACCTGCGGATGATCAAGGAAACGCGCGGCATCGTCACGCGCGGCGATCTCGACCGCATGAAGCCGGATGCGTTGTTCGTGAACACCAGCCGCGCCGACCTGGTCGAGACGGGGGCGCTGGTCGCGGCGCTGAAGGCGGGGCGTCCCGGCATGGCGGCGGTGGACGTTTACGAGGAGGAGCCGGTCGTGGGCGGGAAGCACCCGCTGCTCGCCCTGCCCAACGCGCTGTGCACCCCGCACCTGGGTTACGTGGACCGCGACGGCTACGAGGCGGCGTTTTCCAGCATCTTCGACCAGATACTCGCTTACGCCGCGGGCAAGCCGGTCAACGTCGTCAATCCGGACGTCCTGAAGAAATAATGACTGCACGCTGGGGAGGGGCCATGAGATTCAATCGAATCGCAGTGGGTATTGCCGCGCTGGCGCTTGTGACGGCGGCCAGCGCATGGGGCCAGTCATGGCGCCCGGAAAAGGTGACGGAGTTCATCATGTCCTCGGCCGCCGGCGGCAGCAACGACCAGGTGGCGCGCGCGATGCAGAAGATCCTCCAGGAGTCGAAGGCGATCGGCACGCCGATCGCGGTCGCGAACAAGTCCGGCGGCAACCAGACGCTGGCGGTGGTCTACCTGACGCAGCACGCGGGTGACGCGCATTTTCTGCTGCTCGCCAATCCGACCGTCTTCACCAACCCCATCGCCGGCATCACCCCGCTGGGCCATGCCGACATGACGCCGGTGTCGCTGCTACTCGTCGAGCACACGCTGATCACGGTGAAGGCCGATTCGCCGATCAGGAGCATGCGCGACCTCGTCGAGCGCCTCAAGGCGGACCCCGAGTCTCTCGCGGTCGGCATCGTCAGCCGCGGCGGCGCAAACCATCTCGCCCTGTCCCAGGCCCTGAAGTCGTCGGGCGTAGACGCGAAGCGGGTCAAGGCCGCGGTGTTCAAAACCAACATCGAGTCCATGACGGCGCTGGTGGGCGGTCATCTGCAGGTGGTGGCGTCCTCTGTCAGCTCCGCGATGTCGCAGGTGAAGTCCGGCAACGCGCGTCCGCTGGCCATCGCGGCGCGCCAGCGGCTGGACCTGCTGCCGGACGTGCCGACGCTGCGCGAGCAGGGCATCGAGTCATGGGTCAACAACTGGCGGGCGATGTTCGGGCCCAAGGGCATGACAGCCGCGCAGGTTGCGTACTGGGAGGAGCTGTTCGCGAAGATGGCAGCAACCGACGATTGGAAGAAGCAGCTGGCGGCGCAGGGATGGGACGGCCAGTTCCTGCGCAGCGCGGAATTTTCCCACTACCTGGAAAAGGAATACGCCGCCACCCGCGGCATCATGACCGAGATGGGCATCGCTAAATAGAGGCACAAGGTACAAGGTACAAGGTTCAAGGCACAAGGAAAGAGAGTCGATTCACGAATCACGACTCACGCATCATGCAGATAATCGACACGCACGCGCACTGGTATCCGCGGGAATTCATCTCGCTGCTCGACCGGGAAGCCGCCGCCAACGGCGGGCGGATGGAGCGCAACGAGAAGGGCATCCCGGTATTCTCGCTGCCGGGGGTGTTGCCGGCCTCGGCGATGCCGCCCCTGATGGTCGAGCCCGATCTGGTGATGAAGGAGATGGACAAGCGGGGGATCCAGACCTTCGTGCTGTCGCTTACCAACCCGATGGTGTACTGGGCGCCGCCGGCGTTCGGGGAGAAGCTCGCGCAGACCTGGAACGACGCGTCCTCGGCGGTGTGCCTGAAGCATCCCGGGCGGTTCGTCGGCACGATACAGCTGCCGATGCAGGCGCCGGAGCTGGCGGTGCAGGAACTCGAGCGCGCCGCGAAGCTGCCAGGCCTGCGCGTCGTTTACCTGGCGACGCATATCAACGGCAGGAATCTCGACGAAAAATCGTTCTGGCCGGTGTACGAGCGCTGCGAGGCGCTCGGGCTGCCGGTGTTCCTGCACCCGCTCTACCCGTGCGGCGGCGAGCGCATCGCTCAACACTTCATGCGCAACCTGTGCGGCAATCCGTACGAGAACGGCCTCGCCGCGGCCTCGCTGGTTTTCGGCGGCGTGATGGATGCTTTCCCGAAGCTGGTGGTGATGCTGCCCCAGGCTGGCGGCACGTTCCCGTGGCTGATCGGCCGTTTCGATCGCGGCGTGCAGGTCAGGAAAGAGCTGAAACAAATGAAGCAGCCGGCGAGCGCCTACCTGCGGCGCTTCTACTACGACACCGTGAGCCACCACCCGCTGATCATGAAATTCCTGACGGAGCTGGTCGGCACCGACCGCGTCGTGCTCGGCAGCGATTACAACCAGGACATGGGCTGCGAGCGCCCGGTGGATTTCGTCAAGTCGGTGCCCGG
>CAYYZZ010000362.1:0-2980 GCA_964476235.1 uncultured Streptomycetaceae bacterium
CATGACCGAGCCCAACGCCGGCACCGACGTGCCGAGCTACACCACCAACACCGATATCAAGGGCGACCGCGTGATCGTGAACGGCGTGAAGACGCTGATCTCGCGCGCCGACATCGCCGAGATGTTCGTGGTATTCACGCGCGTCAACAAGGTCCCGGGCGCCAGGGGCATCGGCTGCGTGCTGGTGCCGGGCGGCGCGAAAGGGATGACCGTCAAGTCGAGCTTCCACACCATGGGCGGCGAGTACCTTTCCGAAGTCGTGTTCGACAACGTCGAGCTGCCGCTGGAAAACCTGGTGCTCAAGGAAGACGGCATGAAGAAGCTGCTCTCCGCGTTCAACACCCAGCGCTGCCTGAACCCCGCGATCTGCCTGGGGCTCGCCGAGGGCGCGCTGGAGGAAGCCGTGCGCTACATGCGCGACCGTTCCGCTTTCGGGCAGAAGATCGGCGACTTCCAGGGCTTGCGCTGGAAGGTCGCGGACATGTACGTCGAGATCGAGGCGGCGCGCGGGCTGCTCTACCGCGCCGCGGTGAGCGGCGACAAGTTCCCCGACCCCACGCTCGCGGCGATGGCCAAGATCTACTGCAACGAGATGAGCATACGGGTGACCTCGGAGGCGATCCAGGTGCACGGCGGCTACGGCTTCACCGACGAGTTCCCGGTCTCGCGCTACTTCCGCGGCGCGCGCTACGGCAGCCTCGGCGGCGGCACCACCGAGACGCTGCGCAACCTCGTCGGCAAGAAGCTGGTCGAGCAGATGGACCTCGCGACCGGCGTGCTCGGCATGGGAATGTATTGAAACCCGTGATTCGTGAATCGTGAGTCGTGAATCGTGAATCGTGATCCGATTTACTGCCTGGATTCCGTCTCCGCAACGCGGGAGTTTCTGGAAACGCGATAGCGTGAGTCGAATCACGACTCACGAATCACGACTCACGCATTATCAGTACGTGGGCTTGGGCCTGAAATAACGCTCGCGGTCGATGGACTTGACCGTGATCTTCTCGACGCGCCCGCCGCGCAGCACGTCGAGCGGGACATCGACGCCCGCATCCCCGGTCTTCCACAGCTTGGTGTAGAAGTCGGCCTGCCCCTTGATCGGCTGGCCGCCGATGCCGACGATCACGTCGCCCGTGCGGATGCTGGCGTCGTCCGCGGGGCCCTCCGGCGAGACCCGGGTGACGATCACGTTGCCTTGCACTTCCTGGGAATTGACGCCGATCCACGGGCGCGGGCGCGCCGAGGACTTGCCGGTGGCGATGAGATCGCCCAGCATGGGCTTCAACAGGTCGATCGGCACGAATAGGTTGCCGGGGACCTGCGTGCGCGTGCCCATCGCGTCGCCGACCACCAGCGAGCCGATGCCGAGCAGCTTGCCTTCGCGGCTCAACAGCGCCGCCCCGCTCCAGTTGACCGTGGCCGGCGCGGTGTAAATTGCTTCGTCGAGCAGGTATTCCCAATAGCCGATGAACGGCCGGCGCGATACCACGTACGCCGGCGCTACGCCGTCGTAGCCGACGATCAGCACCAGCTCGCGCTCGCCGATAGTGGCGGATTGCCCGAATTGCACCGGCTTGATCGTCAGCGGCCGCAGTGCCTTCAACAGTCCGAAGCCGGTGGCATTGTCGTAACCGACGACCGTGGCCGGAATCGAACGGCCATCGGCGGTGGACAGCTCGACCGTCTCGGCCTCGACGATGAGATAGCCGATGGTCAGGACCAGCCCTTCCGAGTCGATCACCACGCCGGTTCCCTCGCGCTGCGGGCCGAGACTGCGCCCGGAGCGCGCGTTCGCGACCACCTTGCTCCGCACCTTGACGACCGAGAGCGCGTCGACAGTAAGGTCGGACGGGGCCTGCGACGCCGGTGGGGCCGCCGCCGGCTTGTCCTGGGCGGCAATGGGCGCAACGAGCCCGATCGCAAGCAGGACAAGCACAAGAGGTCCCACCGCGCGTGCAACGGCGCGCCGGCAAGCGTGCCCCCGGGTTTCCACCATGGCTTCCATCATGTGGGCGGTCTCCTTGTACGGCATATCCTACGACCAATCGGCGCGCTTGGTAATAGTCAAGAGTCCTGTCGCGGCGGGATGACGAAAATAAGCCTCTCCGGCCGCCGGCGCGCCGAACCATCCGCACGCGCTTGATTTACAATCCTGCTGTTACTTCTTCAGGAGCTCATCGTGGAATTGGGATTGAAAGGCAAGGTCGCTGTAGTCACCGGCGCAACCGAAGGCATCGGCCGCGCCACGGCGTTGAGGCTCGCACAAGAGGGCGCCAAGGTGGCGATCTGCGCGCGGCGGCAGGAGCCGCTCGACCAGACCGCGGCGGAAATCAAGAAGGCCGGCGGCGACGTGCTCGCCGTTTCCGCCGACATGAGCAAAGCCGCCGACATCGAGCGTTTCATGAAAGCCGTGATCGATCGCTTCGGCCGCGTCGACATCCTCGTCAACAACGCCGGGACGTCCGCGCGCGGCAAGTTCCTCGAGGTTGACGACAAGACCTGGAGCGCGGACATCGAGTTGAAGGTGTTTGGCGCGATCCGCTGCACGCGGCTCGCCGTGCCGCACATGAAAAAGAACGGCGGCGGCCGCATCGTCAACATCACGATCTCGAGCGCCAAACAGCCCGGCGCGGAATCCATGCCGACTTCGGTCTCGCGCGCCGCGGGGCTCGCCATCACCAAGGCGCTGTCGAAGGAATACGCCCCGGACAATATCCGCGTCAATACGGTCTGCATCGGCAAGATCAAGTCGGGCCAGCACGTGCGGCGCTACACCAAGGACGGCGTGAGCGCCGATGCCTACTACCAGCAGGTGTCCAAGGACATACCGCTCGGGCGCGTCGGCGAGGCGGAGGAAGTCGCCAACGTGATCACCTTCCTGGTCTCGGACGCGGCGAGCTACGTGACCGGGACCAGCGTGAATCTCGACGGAGGCATCTCCGGGACACTTTGACACCGGTGATGCGTGATGAGTGATGGG
>CAYYZZ010000363.1:0-2966 GCA_964476235.1 uncultured Streptomycetaceae bacterium
AGGATCATCGGCGACGAATCCTGGTACGCCGTATGCACGCCGAGCGAAGCGTTGGTCGCGCCCGGGCCGCGCGTGGCGAAGCAGATGCCGGGGCGGCCGGTGAGCTTGCCGTAGGTCTCCGCCATGTAGGCGGCGCCGCCTTCCTGGCGGCAGATGATGAACTGGATCTTCTCGCTCGCATCGTGAAACGCGTCGAGCGCCGCGAGGTAGCTCTCGCCCGGCACGCCGAACACGAGGTCCACTCCATGGACCTTGAGCGCATCGATCAGGATCTGCCCGCCGGTGCGGGCGAGGGTGGTGTCGGAGGGCTTCATACAGGTGTTCCGCTGAATGGAGGCAGGCCGCAAATCTATCACGGATGCGCCCGCATTTCATTACGGGCGCATGAATATTGCCCGATCCCGGCGCTACAATCCGGTTTCGACGTGGCCAAACCAAAACCAGGGGGAACGATGATGCAGGAGTTGTGGAGACTCTCGGCGATCGAAGCGGTTGCGCTGCTAAAGAAGCGCGAAGTGTCGCCGCTCGAGCTGATCGACGCCGCCGCGGCGCGCATCGCGGCGACCAACCCGAAGATCAACGCATTCGTGACGCTCTGTTATGAGCGCGCCCGCGAGCACGCGCAGCGCATCATGAAGGAGAAAAGGCCGGATGCGCCCCCGCATTACCTGCACGGCCTGCCGATCGGGGTGAAGGACGGCACCGACGTCGCGGGCGTGCGCTGCACGTCCGGCTCGCGTATCTACGCCGACCGCATCGCGCCGTCCTCCGACATCATCGTGGAGCGCCTGGAAGCGAACGGCGCCATCGTGATCGGCAAGACCAACCTGCCCGAGTTCGCGGCGGGCGGCAACACCTTCAACGACGTGTTCGGCGCCACGCTGAATCCTTGGGACGTGCGCACGACTTCCAGCGGCTCTTCCGGCGGCTCGGCGGCGGCGCTGGCATCGGGGCAGATCTGGCTCGCGACCGGCGGTGATTTCGGCGGCAGCATCCGCACGCCTTCCAGTTACTGCTCGACCACGGGACTGCGGCCGAGCCCGGGCATGGTGCCGCGCGCGTCCAAGCAGCCGTTCAACCCGCTGTCGGTCGAGGGGCCGATGGCGCGCAACGTCGCGGACACCGCGCTCATGTTCGACTGCGAAGCGGGATGGCATCCGCTCGATCCGCTGTCGCAGGTCGGCCCGCATCCGAGCTTCTCGGCAGCTGCGGCCCGGCCGAAAAAACCGGCGCGGGTCGCCTTCAGCACCGATCTTGGCGTTGCGCGCGCGGTGGACCGCGAGGTGCGCGGCGCGTGCAGGGCGGCGGCGGAAAAACTCTCCCGCGATGGCGTGACGGTGGAGGAGACGCATCCCGACCTGTCGGATGCGGAGAAAACCTTCCTCACGCTGCGCGGCGCGGTGTTCATCGCGCGCCACGCAGAGCTGCTCAAGAAGCACCGCCACCTGTACAAGCAGGAGATCATCGACAACACCGAGTTCGGGCTCAAGCTCACGCTCACGGAGATCGTCGCGGCCGAAGTGGCGCAGGGCGAGCTGATCCGGCGCACGGCGCGGTGGTTCGAAAACTACGACCTGCTGATCTGCCCGGCGGTCTCCTGCCCGCCGTTCGACGTGAACCTGCGCTACCCCGACAAAGTGGACGGCGTGCAGCTCGAGGGCTACATGGGCTGGCTCATCCTGACCTGCGCCATCACGGCCACCGCCTGCCCGGTGGTCTCGCTGCCGGGCGGCTTTACCGCGTCCGGCTTGCCCATCGGGCTGCAACTCGTCGGCCCGCCGCGCAGCGAGGCGCGGCTCTTGTCCATGGCGGCTTACCTGGAAATGCTATTGGACGTGAAGCCGAAGACGCCAGTGGATCCACGATAAGGAAAATTCGTGATGGGGGATAAGGGATAAGGCTCCCGCGCGTCGCGCGGAAAACAACTCCTATCCCTCATCCCCTATCCCTTATCACGCCTTTCCGCGAAGCGTACAAAAAAAACCCCGGCACAGCCGGGGTAAACAGGGGAGGGTAGAACTGCTACTTCTTCAGAGGAGAATCCGTTACGTTACCGAAAGGGTTCTGCCAGAAGGTTATGCACAGGGCGTGCCAGAATATTTTTTACTATAATAATCATTATGTTGAGTTAAATATGGTCCCGGTAAACCGGGCCGAAGTGTCGCCGGAAGGAGACGGAACGATTTCCGCAATCCGGCATCTGCCTGAGCGATGGCGGCTTTCTCTGTCGCCAATTCCCGACACTTCGGGCATCACTCGAGCGAGCCGAAAAAGAACAGGCCCAGCATGGCCGTCGTTCCCTTGCCGTGAAAACCGGCCGGTTTCTTACGCCAGCTCCCTGATGCTGTTGCAGCGGAGCGCCTGCTCGAAGGCGACGGCGCGCTCCTCGCTCTTTTCCCATTCCTTCACCCGCCGTTCGGCCTCGTCTTTCGCGATGCCGTAGCTTTCCGGCAGCACGCCGATCAGCCGCTCCCGCTTGCCCGCGATGATGTCGAGCTGGTCGTCGGTGAGCTTGCCCCAGTGTTGCTTGAACATGCCTTTCAATTGCCACCAGTTGCCTTCGACGCGGTCCCAGTTCATGTTGTGCTCCTTTTCATCGAAAACCCCTTGCTCGAAAAGTGCGGACAGTCACGCGCGCGGGCATAAGCCACGCCGCGCGGGGTCGGACAACGACCATGGAGGATGGACTTGCACAGGCCGTGCCAGGCCGGCTAACTCAATGAAAACAATTTGTTACGGCAACACCGTGATTGGTGGCGGCAGGCAAATCGTCGTGCTCGGGCGACAGCTGCCGGGAGTGAATGGATATCCCGGTGAAGCAACACGTGTTTTCCTGTCGCGCGAGGGCGACAAAACGCGTTTTTTCCCGGCGCGAGAGTGAACAGGCCCGCAGCGAATCGCTACAATCCTCTTCCGCCATGAAACCATCCGGATCCTTCCCGCTCCAGGGCATCAAGGTGATCGAG
>CAYYZZ010000364.1:0-2952 GCA_964476235.1 uncultured Streptomycetaceae bacterium
TTCATCGGCATCGGCACCATGGGCTCGAGCATGGCATTGAACGTGCGCGCCAAGGGCCACGACCTGGTCGTCAACGACGTGCGGCGCGAGGCGGCAGCCCCGCACCTCAAGGCGGGCGCAACCTGGGCGGACTCCGCGCGCCAGGTGGCGGAGACGGCCGACGTGGTGTTCACGTCGCTGCCGGGCCCGCGCGAGGTCCAGGCGGTCGCGGAGGAACTGCTCGCCGGCATGCGCAAGGGCACGGCGTGGTTCGATCTTTCCACCAACTCGCCGACCGTGGTCCGGCAGATCTCCGAGCGCTTCGCGGCCAAGGGCGTCGCGATGCTCGACTCACCGGTGAGCGGCGGCCCCTCGGGCGCGAAGAGCGGCAAGCTCGCGCTGTGGGTGAGCGGCGACAAGGCGGCGTTCGACAAGCACAAGGCCGTGCTCGACGCCATCGGCGACCAGGCGGTGTACATCGGCCCGGTCGGCGCCGGCACCGTCGCCAAGCTGGTGCACAACTGCGCGGGTTACGCGATACTGGCCTCGCTCGCCGAGGTGTTCACGCTCGGGGTGAAGGCCGGGGTCGAGCCGCTCGCGTTGTGGGCGGCGGTGCGCCAGGGCGCGTTCGGCCGCCGGCGCTCGTTCGACCGTCTCGCCGAACAGTTCCTGCTCGGGAAGTTCGACCCGCCCGCGTTCTCGCTCGAGCTCGCCCACAAGGACGTGACGCTGGCCACCGACCTTGGCCGCGAATTTCACGTCCCGATGAAGCTCGCGAACACGGTGCTCCAGGAAATGACGGAAGCGCTGAACCGCGAAGGGTGGGCCAAGCGCGACTCGCGCATCTTCATGCTGCTGCAGGAGGAGCGCGCCGGCGTGGACATCAAGGTGCCCGAGGACCAGGTGCAGGAGGTCCTGAGGCGCGACTAGCGTCGCGCACAACACGTCTCAGATGAGACGTCGCAGATGATGCGTCTCAGAAAAATCGTCTCAGATAATGCGCCTGTAGCAAAACGCCTTATCTGGGACGCCGTACCTGCGACGCTTTATCTGAGACGTGGCATCTGAGACGCCGTACCCGCGGCGCTGTACCTGCGACGCTACTTGATCGTGATCGGCTTGCCTTTGGCTGCCGATACAACGATCGCTTCGAGCACGGCGACGCCGTTGATCGCCTCCTCGGGCGGCACCAGGAAGGGTTTCTTCGCCTCGACGGCGTCGGCGAACGCCTCGAGCTCCGCTCTTTCCTTGTCCACCGCCGGCAGCGTGATTTTCTCGGGGGCTCCCTGGAGGCCGCGGAAGGTGAGATCCGTGTCGCCGCGCAGCTCGAGCCAGCCCTTCGAGCCGAAGACGTGCACGCGGTACAGCTCCGCAGTCGTGAAAAGGGCGCTCAGGTAGCCGGTGACGCCGTTCGCGAACTTCAGCAGCATCGAGGTCGTGTCGTCCATGTCGACGCCGGCGGGCAGCTTGCGGTTGTCGCTGAACGCATAGACGCTGTTCACGAGACCCGCGATCTGGATCATGGAATCGAGCGTATGGATGCCGCGTGCCGTCATCCCTCCGCCCGGCGCCTCGGCGCGGGTGCTCCGCCAGGTGTCGGGGGTCAAGCCGTAGCCGGTGGGCCCGGAATGCGCCGCCTCGACGTGCAGCACGTCGCCGATCTGCCCGGCGCGTATGCGGGACATCATCTCGACAAACGACGGGGCGTAGCGGCGGTTCAAACCGATGCCGAGCGTGACGCCCGCCGCGCGGGTCGCCTCGATCGCCTTCTCGGCGGTCTTGCGCGTGAGCGTCATCGGCTTCTCAACGAAGACGTGCTTGCCGGCCTTCGCCGCCTGGATGATCTGCTTCATGTGCAGCGAGTGGGGCGTGGTGAGCACGACGGCGTTGATCTCGGGGTCCTTGAGCACCCTTCCGTAGGATGAGACGACCTTGATGCCGGTTTTCTGCGAGAACTCCTTCTGGCTCGCGGGGTCGCGCGAGATCGCCTTCACGAACTGGATCTTGCCGCTCCCCTGCACCGACTCGACCAGGCGGTTGCCCCACCGCCCCAGACCGTAAACCGCCGCTTTCAGCATGTCGCCTCCCTTAAGTGCTCGAGGCAGTAAAGATAGCACAAATAAAAAAGCCGGCAGGCGCCGGCTTTTTTTACTGCCATACACCCGCGGACACATCGCCTACTTCTTCATCTCGTCCTTTATCATGCCGCCCTTCTTTTCCATCTTGTCCATCTTGCCCATCGCGTCGTTCTTCATATGGCCAGTGGGGTGATGCGCGGCGCGGCCCGGCCCGGACTGGATGCGGCATGCCGCGGCCGGGCCGATATAATTGGCGCGTCCAGACCAAGGAGCCCGCCCCATGAAGCCGCAGCAGAAACCAGCAACCGGCGCTTTGACCGCCACCGAGGAAGCCAACATCCGCCTCGCTTACGAGCACTTCGCGGCCGAGAGCGCTCACGACACCGTGCGCACGCTCGCCACGCTTGCCGACGACATCCTGTACCGCGTCGTGGCATCGGGAGCGATCGTGCATGGCAAGGAGGCCGTTTCGAAGTATTACGACGTGTGGTGGACCGCCTTCCCCGACGTGAACATCGAGGTCAAGCGCATCGTCGCCGCCGGCGAGTGGGTGATCGCCGAGAACATCGCGACCGCGACCCATCTCGGGCCTTGGCTCGGCATCCCGCCGACCAGCAAGCGCACCGTGCAGAATCTCTGCGCCATATGCCGGTGCCGCGACGGGCTAATGATCGAGGAAACGGTTTACTACGACCAGCTCGAGCGCATCCGCCAGATCGGCTCGGTGCTCGAACTCGACGGCCGCCGCCTTAACATCCCCAAGTGATGAGTGATGGGTGATGGGCTCCCTGTCACTGCGTCACTGGGGTTTGATGCCGGCGGCCTTGACGAGCTTCGCGTTCAGCGCGATTTCCTGGCGGATGTAGACGTCGAACTGCTCCGGCGTCATCGGCAT
>CAYYZZ010000365.1:0-2952 GCA_964476235.1 uncultured Streptomycetaceae bacterium
TCTGGCGCAAGGCGGTCGAGCGCTCTAAAGACTGGGAAAAGCGTGATGCGTGATGCGTGATGAAAACCGTCACTCGTCAGCCGTCACCCGTCCGTCGTCAGTTGTCACGCTTGTCAGGCGCGAGACTGGCGAACTCGGGTGCGTATTTCACCAGCGTTCCCGGCGTCGGGTGCGCGCGGGCATCGAGCAGGAACACCATGAACTCCTCTTCCGCGCCGAATTCGTTGCGCAGGCCGTGCCGGCTCGCGCGCTCGAAGCCGAAGCGGCCGTAGTACGGCGGATCGCCGAGCACGACGACCAGGCAGGCCCCCTGCGCGTGACACTCGGCGAGGCCGTTCTGGATCAGCCGCCGTCCCACGGCGTGCTTCTCGTGCCCGGGCAGAACCGCTATGGGCGCCAGCCCGAACGCCGTAACGGCGGCCGGCGGATCGAACGTCACGGGGCTGAACAGGATGTGGCCGACCACGTTGCCGGCATCCTGCGCGACGAGCGACACGGCGGCTTTGCCGCTCGAGCGCAGGCGGTCCACGAGATCCGCCTCCGCCGGAGTGGGAAACGCCGCCTCGTGCACGCGGCGCACCGCGGGGATGTGTTCGGGCTGCTCGGGGCGGATCGTTACCATGGAAAGCGGTCAATTATCCGATCATACAGCCTGCACCGGTCTAGCAGCCTGCCGGACTTGGCGGCCCAACAGGCTGCTAAAAGGAGCTTGTCCGACCTAAGTCCGACAAACTCCTAGGGCTTGCCTTTGACTTTAATGGCCTTTTGACCCATGGCGTTCCGGCGGGTTGTTAAACGGGCGTGACAAAAGGTCTTGCCAGCTTCCTGATTCAAGGACTAATCTAGTGCCGTTCCAACTTGTTCTGCCTATCGACAAAGAACTTTGCAGGCCGTAGATCAAGCATCGTTAGTACCCCTGCACTTAGCGAGAGATAGTTGGAACGGCACTAGCGCTCCCATTCAGGGCGGGAAATCCGTGGCGAAGATCGTGGTGTTCAATCAAAAGGGCGGCGTGGGGAAAACCACCACGACCCTCAACCTTGCTGCGCTGCTCGCGCGGCGCGGCGCCGATCCGTTGGTGATAGACCTCGATCCGCAGGCCCATCTGACGGGGATCTGCAACGCCGTCGTGTCGGCGCCCGAGCGCAGCCTGTACAGTTATTTTTCGGTCGGGGCCTCGCTCTCCGGGCTCATCAAGTTCACGGGCGGCGGGCTGAAGATCATCCCCTCGCACCTCGACCTGTCCAAGGTGGACACGCAGTTCGGCAAGGGCCCCCACGTCCTGAACCGTCTCAACCAGGGCATCATCAGGGAAAACCTCAATACCGACCGTCCGATCCTGATGGACGCCTGCCCCATGCTGGGCGTGCTCTCGTTGAACGGCGTGTTCGCCGCCGACCGCGTGCTGGTGCCGGTTTCCTCGGACTATCTCGCGATCAAGGGGGCGATGCAGATGGAGCGCACGCTGAAGGCGCTGGAACAGGTGCTGAAGAAGCGGCTCGAGCGGCGCTACGTGCTGACGCGCTTCGACAGGCGCCGCAAGATGTCGTGGGACATCGACCAGCAGTTGCGCGGCCGTTTCGGCGAGGAAGTCTGCGAGACGCGGATCGCGGAGAACGTGAGCATCGCGGAGAGCCCGTCCCGCAACCGCGACGTGTTCGAGCATGCGCCCGGCAGCCGCGGCGCACAGGACTACGCAGCGCTGCTCGACGAACTGCAATCCTCCGGCTTCCTACGGTAGCTCGGCAATTAGCTCTTGGCTATTAGCTCTTGGCTAAGCGCTAAAAGCCAACCGCCAATAGCTATTTCTCTTCCTGCTTGTTGATCAGCGAGATCACGTCCTCGAGGTCGAGGCCTTCCTTCCTCAGGGTCGGCGTGACCTCCTGGCATTCCAGGATCTCGCAATGGTGGTAAATCTGGCCGATCTTGCTCTCCGCCTCGGCGCGGTTGCGCGCGTGCACCTGCAGGTTTTCCACCAGGCTGCCGCTGCGCGTCCTGATCCGAAATCCGTATTTATTCATTTACCGGCCACCAGTCCCTAGAAGCTGTCTCAAAAACGAAATTGAACCACAGATGAACACAGATAGTCACAGATACTAAAACCCAATGCCTCGTTCAGCGGGGTATTTCATCCGTGTTCATCTGTGTTTATCTGTGGTTAATTCTGTATTTCGGATTTTTGAGATACATTCTAGTCACCAGAATCCTTCAGGCGACATCAGGCCTGAAGGATTCGCGGTAGCGCCTGAATTTCTGCACGTAATGGTCGGAGGCGGCGTTGATCTGCTGGATCTCCGCCTCGGAGAGCTGACGGACCACCTTGCCGGGCGAGCCGATCACGAGCGAGCCGTCGGGAATCTCCTTGCCCTCGGCAATCAGCGAGTTGGCGCCGATCAGGCAATTGCGGCCGACTTTCGCGCCGTTCAGGATCACGCCCTTGATGCCGATCAGGCTGCCGTCGCCGATGGTGCAGCCGTGCAGCATCGCCATGTGGCCGACGCTCACGTTCTTCCCGATCGTGATCGGGAAGCCCGGGTCCACGTGCAGCATGCAGCCGTCCTGGAGCTGCGAGTTCTCGCCGATGGTGATGGTGTCGTTGTCGCCGCGCACGATGCACCCGAACCACACGCTGGCGTTCGGTTCCATGATCACCGAGCCGATCACGATGGCGTCGGGCGCGATCCAGTAGTCGCCCTTGCAGACGACCTTGCGCTCCTCGAAGGAATATTTCATCTTAGTCGTCAGTTGTCAGTCGTCAGCCGCCAGCAGCGAAGATCAGCTTACAGCGGCATTCGCGTAGCACAAACCGTGTTGCTGTCCACGCTGGCAGGCAATGTCTGAATACTGCCAACTGCCAACTGACGGCTCGCGGGCGGAATCCACCGCCCGCGCTACAGCAGCGGCACGATCAGCAGCGCCACGATGTTGATGATCTTGATGAGCGGGTTCACC
>CAYYZZ010000366.1:0-2946 GCA_964476235.1 uncultured Streptomycetaceae bacterium
TGATCGAGCGCATGCGCGCGGAACGCGACTTCGACCTGATCGAGCCGGCGTTCTTCTCGACTTCGCAGGCCGGGGGTAAGGGGCCGGAAGTCGGCAAGGATGTGCCGCCGCTCGCGGATGCGCGCGACCTCAAGGCGCTGGCCGCCAACGATGTCCTGCTGTCCTGCCAGGGCAGTGATTACACCAGCGAGATGTACCCGAAGCTGCGTGCCGCCGGGTGGAATGGCTACTGGATCGATGCCGCCAAGACGCTGCGGATGAACGACGATGCCGTGATCGTGCTCGACCCGGTGAACCTGCCGGTCATCAAGAGCGCGCTGGTGAAGGGCATCAAGAATTACATCGGCGGTAATTGCACCGTGAGCTGCATGCTGATGGGCCTGCACGGCCTGTTCCAGCACGACCTCGTGGAGTGGATGACCTGCATGACCTATCAGGCGGCCTCGGGCGGGGGCGCGCAGCACATGCGCGAATTGCTGGCGCAGTTCGGGCTCATCAACGCCGAGATCAGGGATTTGCTCGCCGATCCCGCGTCCGCGATCCTGGAGATCGACCGCAAGGTGCTCGGCAAGCTGACCGACGGCACTTTGCCGATGGAAAACTTCGGCGGCGTGCCGCTGGCGGGCAACCTGATCCCCTGGATCGACAAGGACATGGGCAACGGCGTCTCGCTCGAGGAATGGAAGGGCGGGGCCGAGAGCAACAAGATCCTCGGCCGCGGAGAGTCCTTCGGCGTTCCCGCGACGCCGATCGACAGTCTCTGCGTGCGCATTGGCGCGATGCGCTGTCACAGCCAGGCGCTGACGATCAAGTTGAGGAAAAACGTGCCGCTCGACGAGCTGACCGGGATCATCGCCTCGGCCAACGAGTGGGTGCGCGTCGTCCCGAACGAGCGCGAGCGCTCGATGCGCGAACTGACGCCAGCCGCGGTTACCGGCCGCATGCATATCCCGGTGGGCCGCTTGCGCAAGCTTTCGATGGGCGGCGACTACCTGGCCGCATTCACGGTGGGCGACCAGCTCCTGTGGGGCGCGGCTGAGCCGTTGCGGCGCATGTTGCGCATCCTGCTCGAAGCCGGAGTGGTGCCATCGCGTTCCCGGGCGCGGTCCGCCGGCCGCAAGGCGCCGGTCGGCGCCTGAAGCGCCCGTCTGGCGGCCGTAATTCCCCGCCGCACCGCATTACACCGGCATAACCTGGCCGCCCGGGGCGCGGCGCGGGCTATCCTGCTGAAACTTGATTAAAAATAGTCCAGTCAGGCGAAATACCTAGAGGTCATACTAGCTTGCATGGCTAACTGATTGATGTTAGTCTGTTTACCCCTAAAAAAACCTAAGGGTGCCGTTGTGCGCGATTCCATAAAAACGGGGCTGGTGGCGCTGTTGATGGCGCTGCTGCCGTGCGTTGCAGGCGCTACCGGCTTGGGGAGGCTTAACGTTCTTTCCGCGCTGGGCCAGCCGCTCGTCGCGGAGATCGAACTGGTTTCGGTGACCAAGGAGGAGCTCGGCTCGCTCAGCGTGCGCCTCGCGCTCCCCGACACCTATCGGGCGGCCAACCTGCAGTACAACCCGTCATTGACTGGCGCTCGCCTGACCATCGAGCGGCGCCCCAACGGGCAGCACTACATCAAGGTCATCTCCACGCGGCCGGTCAACGAGCCTTTTATCGACCTGCTGGTCGAACTCACCTGGGCCGCGGGACGCCTTTCCCGTGAATACACCGCGCTGCTCGATCCGCCGGGCGTTACGCCGGCACCGCTGCCTGCACCTGTCATTTCGGCCGTGCCGGAGTCGCGTCCTGCGCCCGAGCCGCAGCCGGCACCGGAAGCCGCGGCGGCGCCCGCGGTCAGCAGGCCCGTGACCCCGGCCGCCCCGATGGCGGGCGGGAAGGAATACGGCCCGATCCAGCGCGGCGAGACACTGGGCAAGATCGCGCAAAGCGTGATGCCGGAAGGCGTCACGCTCGAGCAGATGCTGGTTGCGCTCTATCGCAACAATCCCGACGCATTCATCCAGAAGAATCTCAACCTGGTGCGCACCGGCAAGATCCTGCGCGTGCCGGACCGGGAGGAAGTCGTGTCGATCGCGCGCGGCGAGGCGGTGAAGGAATACCGCACCCACGTCGCCGACTGGAACACCTACCGCCAGAAAGTGGCCGATGCAGCGGGGACGGTTCCGGCCGGGGGGCGCACCGCGGTCAGCGGCAAGATCACCACCAAGGTCGAGGACAAAGCGGCCGGCGGCGCGCCGAAGGATGTCGTGCGGTTGTCGAAAGGCGAGACGCCTGGCGCCGCCTCGGGCAAGGGCAAGCCGCGCAGTTCGGCGGACCGCATCCGCATGCTGGAAGAGGAAGCCGTTGCGCGCGGGAAGGCGCTCACCGAGGCCAACGAGCGCATCAACCAGCTCGAAAAGACCATCCAGGACATGAAGAAGCTGGTCGAGCTGAAGAGCCCGGGAATGGCCGCGGCACAGCAGCAGGCGCAGCAAGCGACCGCGCCCAAGGCGGATGCGAAGGCCGCAGCGAAGCCGGAACCTGCGAAACCCGAAGCGAAGAAGCCCGGGGCGGTGGCCGCTGCCAAGCCTCAGCCCGCGAAGCCCGCCGAGGCGCCAAAGCCGGAGCCTGCCAAGCCGGAAGCGACGCCTCCCGCGGCTGTGGCTGCCAAACCCGAGGAGAAGAAGCCCGAACCGGCTGCTGCCCCGGCACCCAAGAAAGATGAGGTTGCGGCCAAGCCGAAGCCGAAACCCGCTCACGTTCCCAAAGAGCCGGAACTGATGGATCAGATCATGGAGGCGGCCTCCGACCCGCTGTATCTTGGAGTGGGCGGCGGCGTTATCGTGATCGTCGGCCTGGCGTTCTGGATGGCGCGCCGGCGCCGTGCGCGGGCCGGTGACGAGGACGAGCCGCCGGTCGCTCCCAGGCTGGGCAAGGCGGCTGCCGCTGCGGCGGGGG
>CAYYZZ010000367.1:0-2946 GCA_964476235.1 uncultured Streptomycetaceae bacterium
GGCAACAAGGGCGCGGCGCTCACCCCCTTCATCAGCCTGGCGGGCCGCTATCTCGTGCTGATGCCCAACAACCCGCGCGGTGGCGGCGTGTCGCGGCGCGTCGAGGGCGAGGACCGCAACGAGTTGCGGGATGTCATCGACGAGCTTCCCGTGCCTCAGGGCATGAGCGTCATCGGCCGCACAGCGGCGATCGGCCGCGCGGCTGAAGAGCTCACCTGGGACCTCAACTACCTGCTTCAGTTGTGGCGAGCGGTCGAAAGCGCCACCCAGCAGCAGTCCGGCGCGTTCCTGATCTACCAGGAATCGAGCCTGGTGATCCGCGCCATTCGCGACTACTACCACCAGGATATCGGCGAGGTCCTCATCGACACCGAGCCGGTCTACGAGCAGGCGCGGCAATTCATGAGCCACGTCATGCCGCAGAACGTCGACCGCATCAAGCTCTACCGCGATGACGTGCCGCTGTTCTCGCGCTTCCAGATCGAGCACCAGATCGAATCGGCCTACTCGCGCGGCGTCAATCTGCCCTCGGGCGGCGCGGTCGTGTTCGACCACACCGAGGCGCTGGTCTCGATCGACGTCAACTCCGCCCGGGCGACGCGCGGCTCCGACATCGAGGAGACCGCGTATCGCACCAATCTCGAGGCCGCGGAGGAAATCGCGCGCCAGCTGCGGCTGCGCGACCTCGGCGGGCTCATCGTGATCGATTTCATCGACATGGAAAGCGGCCGCAATCAGCGCGAGGTGGAGAACCGGCTGCGCGACTCGATGCGTTACGACCGGGCGCGGGTGCAATTGGGCAAGATCTCGCGCTTCGGCCTGATGGAACTTTCGCGCCAGCGGCTGCGCCCCTCGCTCGGCGAGACCGCGCACAGCCCGTGCCCGCGCTGCCACGGCACCGGTCATATCCGCGGCACCGAGTCCACCGCGCTGCATATCCTGCGCATCATCCAGGAAGAAGCGATGAAGGAGAACACCGGCACGGTGAACGCCCAGGTGCCGGTCGATGTCGCGACCTTCCTCCTGAACGAGAAGCGCGTCGACCTGCAGATGATCGAGGCGCGTCACCGCGTCACGGTCATGCTGATACCCAACGTGCACCTGGAGACGCCGAACTACACCGTGACGCGGATGCGTCACGACGACCTCAACAAGACCGAGCCGCTGCCCGCCAGCTACAACCTCGTGGCGGCGCCCGCGGAAGAGGAAGCCAAGGCGCAAACCGGGAAACCGGAAGCCGCGGCCTCGCGCCCGGAGGCCGCGGTCAGGGGCATCACGCCGCAGCAGCCGGCTCCCGTGCCAGCAGCGCGGGAAGCACGGCCCGAGCAGCCGAAGCAACCCTCCCCTGCAGCGACCGAGGGCGCCTCGATCATTGGCAAGATATTCGGGTTTTTCAAACGCAAACCCGAAGCCGCCAAACCGGCTGGAGAAACGCCGCCATCGGCGCAGGAGCGCGATCATCGCCGCGGGCGGCATGAGCGCGGCGAACGCGACGGTCGCCGCAATCGCGAGCAGGAACGGGGTGTGCAACAGGGCGGCCAGCGCCAGCGGCAGGATGCCAACCAGCAGGACCGTCAGCGTGACGGCGGGCGGCACCGGCATAAAAACAATCCAGGGCAACGCCAGCAACAGCAACCACAGCAACCACAGCAACCGCAGCGGGGCCCCGTGCCATCCGATGCCGGCAGCCCCGCGCAGAGCCCGCAGCCGCCTCGCGAACAGGGCGAAGGCCGCGGCAGAAGGCGCCGCCGGGGAGGACGCGACCGGCACGAGCAGCGGCAGATGGAGGGCGGCCAGCAACCGCAACGCGAACCCCAACCCCAACCCCAACCCCAACGCGAGCAGGACAGGCCGGCAGCAGAACGCCACGCGCCGGCAGCGGATTCCGCCATTGCCCAGATGGCCCCGGTGACAGCGGCCGCAATGACCGAAAAGGCCGCGCCTGACAGGACGCCCTACCAGGCCCCGCCTGCCCCGCCATCGTTCGAGACAGAGCAAGTGCGGGAATTCCAGCCGCGCGAGACGGTGCCGCCGCAGGCAGCGCCTACTTCAGGTCCCGGCTATGCGCCGTCGGTGCCGGTCAAGATCGAGTGGCCGTCGGACCTGCAGCAAGTCGAGTCCGATCCGAGCAAGGTTCAGGCCTTGGAACAGCAGACGCCACAGGAACAGGCCGCACCGCGTCCGCAGCGGGTACGGCAACTGTTGCCTCCGGCCAGCGACGAGCCGCTGGTGCAAATCGAGACGGACCGGCCGGGAACGGAAACTGCGGGCACGGGAGAAAAAGCGCCCGTCTAGCAGCCTGTCGGATTAGGATTCTGTCGGGATCGTGATCCGACAGAATCCTAGGCCGCGATGCGGCCGCGCAGGTGCTCGAGCAGGCCGCGTGATGCGTGCTCCACTAGGTCCAGCACCCGCTCGAATCCGTCCGCGCCTCCGTAGTACGGATCGGGCACCTCACGCAAGACCAGGTCCGCGCTAAATTCCATGAAAAGCTTCAGCTTGCGCGTGTGCTCCTGCGGACACAGCCGTTCGAGCAGCCGCAAGTTTGCCTCGTCCATCGCCAGCACATAATCGAACTCTCTGAAATCGCGCCGGCTCACCTGGCGGCCGCGCAGCTTGCTGAGATCGTAACCACGACCGGCCGCCGCTTCCAGCGCTCGCGGGTCAGGCGGCTCGCCGATGTGATAGTCGTGCGTCCCGGCCGAATCGCTCAGCACGCGCCCGGCCAACCCGGCCTGCTCCACAAAATGCTTGAACACGCCCTCCGCCGTCGGCGATCGGCAGATGTTGCCCGTGCAAACGAACAGCACCCTGACCTGCGCCGTCATGCGGCGAGCCCCATGAAGAGCTTCTCTTTGAGCGCCTTCAGCCGGTCGCGCAGCTGCGCCGCACGTTCGAATTCGAGGTTGCGGGCCGCCTCCAGCATCTCCTTTTCGATTCTCTTCA
>CAYYZZ010000368.1:0-2941 GCA_964476235.1 uncultured Streptomycetaceae bacterium
TAAGGCGTCTCAGATAGTGCGTCCCAGATAAGGCGTCTCAGGAAATGCGTCTCAGATAATACGTCTGAGATAATACGTCGCAGATAATACGTCGCAGATGAAGCGTCTCAGACAAGGCGTCTCAGGTGAGGCGACCAACGGATCTTGTTAAACACTCTTTTCACGGCGCTTTATCTGGGACGCACTATCTGAGACGCTTCATCTGAGACGCCTTATCTGAGACGGGGTTACTTGCTGCCATTGTCCGCGAGGACGAGCAGCCCGTCCACGGCCACCACGCCCAGCCCCTCGGCCTTGACGATCAGCGGGTTGATCTCCGCTTCCGCCACGCGCGGCTCGAGGTGCGCCAGCTGCGAGAAGGCGGCGACCGCCCGTGCCAGCGCCGCGGTGTCGCCGCGCGGGAGCCCCCGGTAGCCGCGGATCACGGCGAGACCCTTCACCTCCTCGATCATGCGCGACGCCTCTTCCGCCGTCACCGGGGCAAGCCGCACCGCGATGTCCCGGTAGATCTCGGCCAGCACGCCGCCCACGCCCAGCACCACCACCGGGCCGACCTGCGGGTCGCGCTGGTAGCCGAGGATGACTTCCGCCAGGCCCTTCTCCATGCGCTGCACCAGGACGCCGTTCAGGCGCGCCTGCGGATGCTTGCCGCGCACGCGCTGGAGTATGTCGGCCGCGGCGCGCTTCAACGCCTCGGCGTTCGCAATATTCACGACCACGCCGCCGGCGTCGGTCTTGTGCGGGATGTCCGGCGAGAGGATCTTCGCCACCACCGGAAAATCGAGCTTCACCGTCTGCTCCGGCGACGTGATGACCGCGGAAGGCGCCGCCGGCACGCCCAGCGCGTCGAACACGCGGCACGCCTCCTGCTCGTTCAGCCGCCGCTTGCCGCCGATCAGTTTCTTCGCGGACGCGGCCTTCGCGGCGTCCGGGGCCGGCGCCGCGAGCGGTGCGCACCAGTCGCGCCAGGCGCGGATCGCGTCCGCGCACGCTTCCGGCGTGCGGAACCCGGCGATGCCGGCTTCGGCGAGCAACGCGAGCGAAACGTCGGCCTGCGGCGCGCAGAACACCGCGAGCGGTTTCGCTCCCCGCGCCGATTCCAGGATCGGGTCGATCGCGATGTGCGGCTGGAACTGCGCCGAGCTTCCCACCACCGCGAGCACGAGATCGCAGTGATCGGACGCGATCAGCTCGTTCAGCACCGCGCTGTAGATCTCCTTCTTCGCGCCGGCGAGCGTGAGATCGGTCAGCCGCGCGCGCGTGATGCCGATTTTCTTCCGCTCCAGGTTGGCGACCACCGCATCGGCGGGCGGGACGACCTCGACGCCGAGCGTGCCGAGGCGGTCCACCACCGTCGCCGCGCCGCCGCCCGTGGTCGTCATCGCCGCCACGCGGTGGCGCGCGGCCGGTTTCTGGCCGGCGATCAGGGCCGGCAGCTCGAACAGCGTCTCGAGCAGGTCCACGCGCAGCATGCCGTTGGCGCGGAAAAAAGCGCCCGCCATGTCGTCGGAGCCGGTGATCGCGCCGGTGTGCGAGGAGGCGAGCTCGACGCCCACGTCGGAGCGGCCGAGCTTGTAGACGACGACCGGCTTGCCGGCGTCGTAAGCGCGGCGCGCGGCGCGCGCGAGGCGGTCCGCGTCGCGGATGGTTTCCATGAACAGCAGGATCACCTGTGTGTCGGCGTCGTCCACCAGCAGGTCGGTGATCTCGCCCACCGCGAGATCGGACTCGTTGCCGACCGACACCAGCTTCGAGAAGCCCGCGCCGCGCCCCAGGCCGCGCGACATCAGCGCGCCCATCATGCTCCCGCTCTGCGACACGATCGCCGTCGCGCCCGGCTTGATCTGCGCGTGCTCGAGCACCGCGTTGACCGAGAGCACGAGGTGCGAGTGCAGGTCGAGCAGCCCGATGCAGTTGGGCCCGAGCAGGCGCACGCCGCTTGCGCGCGCGAGCTTCAACAGCGCATCCTGCTGCGCGCGCCCGGCCGCGCCGGTCTCGGCGAAGCCGTCGCTGAAGATGGTGACCACCGGCACTTTCTTCTCGCAGCACTGCGCGATGGCCTCGGGCACCGCGGCGGCCGGCACCATGATGAAGACGTGGTCCACCGGCTCGGTCACGGCGCGGAGGTCCGCGTAGGCCTTCTCGCCGAAGATCTCGTCGCGGCCGCGGTTGATCGGCAGGATGCGGCCGGCGTAGCCGTGCTTGCGCAGGAACCGTTGCGGGCGCGAGGTGTTCTTCGTCGCGTCGCCGGAGGCGCCAAACAGCGCCACCGAACGCGGCGCGAACAACGCCTGCGCGAGAGATGATGGCGGCGGGGTCTTCATCTGGCAGTGAACGGCGTGAATCGTGATTCGTGATTTGTGATTCGACCCGGGTTACGGCTTGAAGCTTCCGGCCGGCGCCGGGCAACGGTATTCAAGTGTCGACTCACGAATCACGATTCACGAATCACGCTTTTCCGTCTTCGGGGGTCGTTGCGAAAACGTCCTGTCGAAAACGGATTCGGCGATGCGGTTCTTGAGGATCTCGATCGAGCCGCCGGCGATCATCCAGCCGCGGCACTTGCGCCAGCACCACTCCACCAGCGTCTCCTCGGTGTAGCCCATGCCGCCCAGGATCTGCATCGCCTCGTCGCAGCATTCGAAGCCGGCCAGGTTGCAATAGGCCTTGGCGATGGCGGTCTCCTCCGCCGAGGGCAGGCCCTTGTCGGCGTTCACCACCGCGCGGTAGAGCAGGAGCTGGCCGGCGTCGAGCTTGACCTTCATCTCGGCGAATTTCCACTGGATGCCCTGGAACTCGCACAGCAGCCGCCCGAACTGCTTGCGCTGCATCGCCCACTGGCGCGCCTGCTCGTAGCAGTAGCGCCCGAGGGCCAGCGAGCGCGCCGTGTTGCCGATGCGCTCGACGTTGAAGCCCGCGATCTGCTTCTTGAAGCCGCCTT
>CAYYZZ010000369.1:0-2914 GCA_964476235.1 uncultured Streptomycetaceae bacterium
GCGCCGATATCCGCTACCAGCCGCCGCTGGCGCCGCTTGAGGACTATCTCGCGCTGGCGAGCCACCTCGGTATCGAGCGGCATGTCTTCGTGCAGCCGAGCGCCTATGGCCGCAACAACGACTGCATGCTGGACGCCATGCGCGAGAGGGGGGCGAAGTGCCGCGGCATCGTGGACATCGACGAAAACGCGCCCGACGCGGAGGTGGAGCGCCTGAACAAGGCGGGCGTGCGCGGCGTGCGCGTGAACGTCAACCCGATCAAGCCGCCGGAGCCTGGTTTCTCGAAAACGATGCTGTCCCGCATCGAGCGCCTCGATGCGCGCTGCGCGGAGATCGGCTGGATGCTCGACTTCCTCACGCCCGGCTGGCTCACGCAGGAGCTGCTGCCGGTGATGAAGAAGCTCAAGTCGCGCCACACGGTAGCCCACATGGGAATGTTCCTGGCGAAGGACGGCCCGCAGCAGCCGGGCTTCCAGCAGTTTCTCGATTACCTGCGCGGCGGCAATCTGTGCTGGGTGAAATTCACCGGCACCTACCGCATGTCGGTCACGCCTGGCTTCACCGATGCCGGCCCGATGGCGCGCGCGCTGATCGAGACGGTGCCCGACCGCATCATCTGGGGTAGCGACTATCCCCACCTCTCGTTCGCCAACAAGGTGGGATCGGTCGAGCTGTTCAACCTGCTCGGGAAGTGGGCGCCGGACGAGGCGATGCGGAAGAAGATCCTCGTCGAAAACCCTCAGAAACTCTTCGGGTTCTGATTTGGACAGCGTGACGACTGATGACTGACGAGTGACGGGACAAACCCGCCGTCATTCCCGCGAAGGCGGGAATCTAGTCGTCTGGGTCCCCGCCTTCGCGAGGACGACAGCAGAAAATAGGTGATGAGTGATGGGCCAGGCGGCTATTCGGCGCATTCTACGGTATCGCTTATGGCGGCAGGGTTGGCCACAATATTCCTTAAACCGGACGCAAGGCGCCGGTTTAAGTCCGCACGTTGGAACGGACCCCCAGGGTACTGGGGCCGCGGCTCCCGTACCCTAGGACGCTGTTCAACGCGCGGTTATGATATCGAACATCCATTCGGCTCATATCCCGGGAGGGGGCAATGAGATGCATTTTGCGGGTTTTCCAAATTTTTCTCGTTGGCTTCCTGTCGGCGGTTGCCCAGGGTCAGGACTACCCGAGCCGGCCAGTGCGCATGATCGTGCCGTTCGTCCCGGGCGGCTCGTCGGACTTCGTCGCGCGCGTCATCCAGCCGAAGATGACCGAGCTGCTCAACCAGACCGTGGTGATCGACAACCGCGCCGGCGCGTCCGGCAACATCGGGGTCGAGATCGCGGCGCGCTCGGCGCCCGACGGCTACACGATCTTCCTCGGCAACGTCGGCAGCACCGCGATCAACCCGAGCATCTTTCCCGATTTTCCGGTCCGGCCGGTGCGTGATCTGATCGGGTTGACCCTGCTGGTGGACGTGCCGGGCGCGTTTGCCGTGCATCCGTCGGTGCCGGCCAACACGGTGAAGGAATTCATCGACTACGCGAAGGCGCGCCAGGGGCAGCTCAATTACGGCTCGTCGGGCGCCGGCAGCGCCCAGCGCCTCGCCTTCGAGTTCTTCATGAGCAAGGCCGGCATCAAGCTCGTGCACATTCCCTACAAAGGCGGCGCCGGCGCCGCGACCACCGCGGTCCTGGCGGGAGAGGTCAATGCGACCATGCTGACCGTCGCCTCATTCGTCCAGCACGTAAAGACCGGCAGGGCCAAGGTGCTCGCGGTGATGGCGCCCAAGCGCAGCCCCGCGATGCCGCAGGTGCCCACCATGGCGGAATCGGGATTCCCCGAGCTGACGCTCGGCTCCTGGCAGGCGATGTTCGTGCCCAAGGGCACGCCGCGCCCGGTCGTGAGCAAGCTCTACACGGTGATGATCAGGACCATGGATGACGCCGAAGTCGCCAAGCGCATGGCGAACGGCGGTGCCGACATCGTGACCAGCAAGTCGCCCGAGGAATTCGCGGTCTTCCTCAAGAACCAGACCGAGTTCTGGGCGAAGATCGTCAAGGCCGTCGGTGCCACCGCAGAATAGGGATGAGGGATGAGGGATGAGGGATGAGGGCTGAGGTAGTCGATTCACGATTCACGAATCACGATTCACGCACGCGAGGCTGAGCGCGATGGCGGAGCAGTCCTCGCGCAGACCGGTGGCAGTCGTGACGGGGGCGAGCCAGGGGCTCGGCGCCGAGATCGCCGTGGCGCTCGCGCAAGATGGCTGCGACGTCGCCATCTCGTCTCGTCGCGTGGAGAGGTTGTCGGACACGCTCGGGCGCATCGAGGCGGCGGGCGCGCACGGCGTGCCGGTCGAGCTCGACGTCCGTTCGCAATCCAGCCTGGAGCGCGCGATGAGCGAGGTCGTCAACGCCTTCGGCCACGCCGACGTTCTCGTCAACAATGCCGCCGTCACGCTGCGCCGGACGGCGCTCGAGATGACGCGCGAGGAATGGGACGAGTTGATGTCCGTCAATCTCAAAGGCGCGTTCTTCATGAGCCAGCAGATGGGACGCCACCTCATCGCGGAGCGGCGCCCGGGCTGCATCATCAGCCTCGCCTCGACGCACGGCCTGGTCGGATACGCGCAGCGCTCGGCCTACGGCATTTCCAAGGCCGGGGTCATGCAGATGACGCGGACGCTGGCGATCGAGTGGGCCGGGCACGGCATACGCGTCAATGCCGTAGCGCCCGGCACCATCGACACTCCGTCGCGCGCCGAGTATTTTTCAGCCCATCCCGATGCGAAAAAAGCGATGACCGAGCGCATACCGTTCCACCGTTTTGGCACGCCCGACGAGGTCGCCGCGGCGGTGCGCTACCTCGCCAGCCCGCAGGCGGCTTACATTACCGGCCAGACGCTGGTGCTTGA
>CAYYZZ010000370.1:0-2910 GCA_964476235.1 uncultured Streptomycetaceae bacterium
GGGATGAAGTTGCTGGCATCGCCCGCGATGAAAATCGGGCTTGCCCCGTCTGCGCTCGCGGTCCGAGTGGTCACTGGATCGAACGACGGTGCGCCTTTGGCGTCGAGCTTGAGCGTGGTCTGGTCGAGGCCAATGCCCGTCACATTGGGCGTGCGGCCGGTGGCAGCCAGGACATAATCGAAATACTCGGTCTTCTGGGAGCCCGCTTGGGAACCGTCGGACCCCGTGCGTCGAATGGTGACGCGGTCGCCGTCACGCTGCATGGCGGTAATGTTCGCGTCGGGCTCCAGCGTGAATTCCTCGTTGAAGGTCGCGATGGCGCAGTCACGGATCTCCGGGTCGCTGATGGGGCCTACGCGGCCGCCGCGTCCGAGCACTACGACATGAACCCCCAGGCGGTGCAGCGCCTGACCCAGTTCCAGGCCGATGATGCCCGGACCGATCACGGCCACGGCTTTGGGCAGATCGTGCCAGTCGAACACGTCGTCGCTGATGATGAGGCGGTCACCGAGGGCCTTGAACGAATCCGAGTCAGTCGCCTGCGAGCCGGTTGCGATGACGACGCTTTTGGCCGCGACGCGCGTATGGTCAGCGACCTCGATCGTATGGTTGTTCACGAAACGGGCATGGCCGCGAATGCGGTCCGCGTCGGGAATGTCTTGCACGTCGCGCAGCACGAAACCGACAAAGCGGTCGCGCTCGCGCCTTACGCGATCCATGACCTCGCAGCCATCGATGCGGATAACGCCATCGACATGGACGCCAAAGCCCGGTGCTTTCCCGACGGCATGGGCGGCCTCGGCGGCGGCAATGAGGAGCTTGCTCGGCATGCAGCCCACGCGCGCGCAGGTGGTGCCATAGTCGCCGCCTTCGATAATCGCGGCGCTCGCTCCTGCGGCTTTGGCTGCGCGGTACGCGGCAAGGCCTGCCGTGCCGGCACCGATTACTGCAACGTCAACTTGCAGGGTCTTCATGCCTCATCCTCGTTTCACCGGTAGACGCCGCCGGGATGATGTCCGCCTTAGAACCTGTTGCGAAATGAGGGGATACATCCCCTCATGCTCCCCTACATCAGGGGCCGTTTCGGTCATTCTGAAACGGCCTCTTAGGTACTTCAGGGCACTGCTTCAGGCCGCTTTGCGCGCGTCGAAATACGCTTCCAGATCGTCTGCATTGCCGATGAGCTTGCCGCCGATGAAGACTTGCGGCCAGGTGCCGCTGCCGGAAACCGCGCGCAGCGTGCTCGAGTTGATGTGCTTGCCGAGGCTGATTTCGTCGTAGTGATAACCCCTGGATTCGAGCAGCGCCTTGGCGCGCGCGCAGTGCGGGCAGCCGGGTTTGGCGAAGATCACCACGGGTTCGGGCGCGACAGCCTTCGGGTTGATGTACTTGAGCATGGTGTCGGCATCGGAGACTTCAAGCGGATCGCCTTCCTTTTCGGGCTCGATGAACATCTTCTCGATCGCGCCGTTCTTGACCAGCATGGAATAGCGCCAGGAGCGCTTGCCAAAACCGACGTTGGATTTGTCGACCAGCAACCCCATGCCAGCGGTGAATTCGCCGTTTCCGTCGGGCAGCAAAGTGATGTTCCCGGCTTCCTGATCCTGCTTCCATTCGTTCATGACAAAGGCGTCATTGACCGACAGGCAGACGATCTGATCCACGCCGTTGGCCCTGAACTTGCTGGCGAGCTCGTTATAGCGCGGCAGGTGGGTGCTCGAGCAGGTCGGCGTATAGGCGCCGGGCAGGGAAAACACGACGACGGTCTGACCTTTGAAGAGGTCGTCAGTGGTCACGTCCTTCCACTGGTGGTTGGTGCGGGTTTTAAATGTCACATTGGGCACACGTTTGCCTTCGAGGCTCTTGGCGCTGGGCAGCATGGTCATTCCTTGGGTAATCAGTCGATGAAGATATCCCCTTTGCCGCGGAATGCTCTGTGCGACAGCGTACGCAAGACAGGCTAGAAGTCATCTCAAAAATCCCCCTCCCCGCTGTCGCGGGGCGAGGGAGTGTTTCTGAGATACGCTCTAGCAGTTTGTTGAAAATCGCCTCGTCACCCCGGCGAAAGCCGGGGTCCAGAGAACGCGCATCAAGCGAATCAACGCCTTACTGGATGCCGGCTTTCGCCGGCATGACGGAATCATGGTCCCCGCGACTATTTTCAACAAACGGCTCGTATGTGCGCCAACGCACAGCGCGTTGCGCATGGATGGCGATAATCGAAGCAACGATTGACAACGGCCGGCGGGGGCCGCCGCTTTCCCGTCGCACAGCAATGCTGAACGAGGTCGTCTTCGATGCGCAGGATGCTGGCCATGGGTTTCGCAGCGTTCGCCGGACTTGCCGGGTGGACAAACCTGGCGGACGCGGATCTGTTCTCCGCAAAGGGCGCTGTCATTGCAATACTGGCCGATGACCTTTTCGTGGGTGAAGCGGAGGGCCGTCTCAGTGGGGCGGGAACACTCGCTATAAAGTCACAAAGGAATCCTGCTGTTTCCTGCCTGGGTCAGTTCACCTCTAGCGCTGCACTTGGCGGTTCGGGGTGGATGCATTGCAGTGATGGCACCACCGCGACATTTCATTTTCAGCGTTTGAGCGTGTTCCGCGGCTACGGTGCCGGCAGCTTCAGCCGGGGCTCGATGAGTTTTGCGTACGGGCTCACCGCTGAAGAAGCCGGGCCCTACCTGAAGCTGCCCGAGGGCAAGAAGCTCACGCACAACGGAACAGAGCTGGCACTGGTCGACCTATAGAGGTAGGACGAAGGTGCAGTTGATTGCATTCAATGATTGAGGGTCTCATCAAGTCGCTCTCGGCCAAGGACCGGCAGGCCGACTCCGGGCTCAGGTCCCGGGTTATATCAGTGACAAGAAAGGCCGTCTCGAGAGCGCCTTTTTTCCTTTGGCACGGAAG
>CAYYZZ010000371.1:0-2888 GCA_964476235.1 uncultured Streptomycetaceae bacterium
CTGCACGGGTGGGGCGCCCATGCCGGTGTCTGGCGCGAGCTGGCGGCGCGGCTGGCTCCGCGCTTCCGGATACACGCTCTCGATCTTCCCGGTTATGGCGCGACACCCGCGTGCGAGCCATACACGCTCGAGGCGCTGGCCGGCAAAGTCGCGCGCGCCGCGCCGCGGCGTTGCTGCGTGGTCGGCTGGTCGCTGGGCGGCCAGGTCGCACTGGCCTGGGCGCGCCGCGCGGGCAGGCAGG
This sequence comes from uncultured Streptomycetaceae bacterium, assembly GCA_964476235.1. GTDB lineage: Bacteria > Pseudomonadota > Gammaproteobacteria > Burkholderiales > SG8-41 > SG8-41. Next base: position 242 of record CAYYZZ010000371.1, read on the forward strand.
TCGAGCGCGTGGCATTGATCGCGACGACGCCTTGCTTCGTGCGCCGCCCGGGCTGGCCGCACGGGATCGAGGCGGGCGTGCTCGAAGATTTTGCCCGGGCGTTGAAAGAAGATCCGGCCGGCACGCTCGCGCGTTTTTCCCTGCTGCAGGCGCGGGGCGATGCCGGGGCAAAACGGGTCGCGCGCCGCCTGCGCGCGGCCTTGTCCGGGCGCCGCATACCGGACATCAGGACGCTCGAGCAGGGGCTGGATATTCTGCTCAAGGCGGATCTGCGCGCCGATCTCGCCGCGGTGAGGCAGCCGGTCCTGGTGCTGCACGGCGCGCGCGACGGCCTGGCTCCGGCCGCCGCAGGGCGCCGTCTCGCCGCGGCACTGCCCCGCGCGCGCTTCAAACTCATGCGCGGGTGCGCGCACGCGCCGTTCGTGTCGCAACCGGGACGGACCGCGAACGCGCTGCGGGAATTTCTCGATGAGTGACGCGCTCGCGGTGGACAAGCGGCTGGTGCGGCGCTCGTTCGAGCAGGCCGCCGCGACTTACGACGCGGCGGCGGTGCTGCAGAACGAGGTCTGCCGGCGCATGCTCGCGCGGCTCGAGTACATCAAGCTCGCGCCGGCGACCATCCTCGATGCGGGCAGCGGCACCGGCAACGCCGTCGCGGGGCTGCTCGCGCGCTATCCGCGCGCGCGCGTGATCGCGCTCGACCTCGCGCTCGGCATGGCGCTGCGCGCCCGCGCCCGGCGTCCCTGGTGGCGGGGCATCCTCGACCATGGCGGGCCGCGGCTCGCCGCCGTCTGCGGCGATATCGAGCAGCTGCCGCTCGCAGCGGGTTGCACCGACATGGTCTGGTCCAACCTCGCGGTCCAGTGGGTCAACGAGCCGCAGCGGGTTTTTTTCGAGATGCATCGCGTGCTGGCGCCAGGGGGGCTCGCCCTCTTCAGCAGCTTCGGGCCGGACACGCTGAAGGAACTGAGGACGGCGTTCCAGGGAGTCGATCAGCACACCCACGTGCACCGCTTCATCGACATGCACGACCTCGGCGACCGGCTGGTGGCCTGCGGCTTCGCCGACCCGGTGATGGACATGGAGGTCGTGACGCTGACCTATGACGACGCGCGCGGGTTGATGCGCGACCTCAAGGCGATCGGCGCGCACAACATGACGCTCGGGCGCCCCGGCGGGCTGGGCGGCAAATCGCTGCTCGAGCGGGCGGCACGGAACTACGAGACGTTCCGCCGCGACGGCAAGCTCCCCGCGACATTCGAAGTGATCTACGGCCACGCCTGGAAGCCCGCGCTGCGCCTGAGTCCCACCGGCCACCCGGTGATCGACATCAAGCCGCGAAGCGGCTAGAGGGGTGGCTTTGTCGACTCACGACTCACGATTCACGACTCACGGCTTCTTCGTGACCGGCACCGACACCGGCGTCGGCAAGACGCTGGTCTGCCGCGCTCTGCTTTACGGATTTGCCGCGCTCGGTAAATCCGTAATCGGCATGAAGCCTGTGGCTGCCGGCGCCGTTCGCAGCGCACGGGGTTTGGTCAATGACGATGTGACGTGGTTGCGCGCCGCGAGCAACGTCGAAGCCCCGCCGCAGTTCGTCAATCCCTATTGCTTCGAGCCGCCGATCGCGCCGCATCTGGCGGCGGAGCAAGCCGGTGTTGTGATTGATCTCGCGACCATCGCCAATGCGTACCGGCAACTTGCCGCTGTCGCCGACCTCGTGATCGTCGAGGGCGTCGGCGGATTTTGCGTGCCGCTTAATTCTCGCGAGGACAGCGCCGACCTCGCGCAACGCCTGGGTTTGCCGGTGATACTGGTGGTAGGCCTGCGCCTGGGCTGTCTCAACCATGCGCTTTTGACCGCGCAAGCGATGCGCGCCAAAGGGCTCCGGTTCGCCGGCTGGATTGCCAATCACATCGACCCGGCGCTGGCGGCCGCCGAGCGCAATGTGGCGGCGCTCGCCGAGCGCCTGGCAGCGCCGCTGCTGGGCGATATCGAGTTTACGGCTGCGCCCGACCCACAGCGCATCGCCGCCCAACTTGTTATGTCCAATCTCGCCGCGTCGTAAACACAAGCGCAAGCTTGTTTCCGGAGTTATCCTGAGGATTTCACTCGGGGATTTGGTTGCCACTGGCACGTGCTCTGTGATAGGTTGATAATGAATTTAACGCACCGTGGAGTGCAGCATGATCAGTAAGTGGACAAGCCGTTTCGTGGTTGCTGCGGCCCTGGCGCCGGCACTGGCCAGCGCCGAGCGCTACAACCTGCAGACACCGCAAACCATCATCGCGCGCGAGATCTACGATCTGCATACGCTGATCTTCGTGATCTGCTGCGCGATCTTCGTGGTCGTGTTCGGCGCGATGATCTATTCAATCATCAAGCACCGTAGAGCAGCGGGTCACAAGGCCGAACAGTTCCACGAGAACGTGATGGTCGAAATCGCGTGGACGATCGTTCCGTTCCTGATCCTGATCGGGATGGCGTATCCGGCGACCAAGACCGTGATCTCGATGAAGGACGCCTCCAGCCCCGACATGACGATCAAGGTCACCGGTTATCAGTGGGAATGGAGCTACGACTATCTGCAGGAAGGCATCAGCTTCTACAGCAGCCTCGCCACGCCGCGCGAGCAGATCGATGATAA
>CAYYZZ010000372.1:0-2880 GCA_964476235.1 uncultured Streptomycetaceae bacterium
ACGACGTAGTCCTTGCCTTCGAGGCGCATCTTGCCGGCTTCCTTCGCTCCCTGCTCGCCGCCGCACGCGAGGTAGTCCTCGTACGAGATGACTTCCGCGCGGATGAAGCCGCGCTCGAAGTCGGTGTGGATCGCTCCGGCGGCCTGCGGCGCGGTGTCGCCCTTGTGGATGGTCCAGGCCCTGACTTCCTTGGGGCCCGCGGTGAAGTAGGTCTGCAGCCCGAGCAGGGCGTAGACGGCGCGCGCCAGCCGGTCCAGTCCCGGTTCCTCGAGTCCCAGATCGTGCAGGAAGGCCTTCTTGTCTTCCGGACTCATGCCGGCCATCTCGGCCTCGATGGCGGCGCAAATGGCCACCACCGGGGCACCCTCCCGCGCTGCGTATTCCTCGACGCGGGCGAGCAGCGGATTGCCCTTGAAGCCGTGCTCGTCCACGTTGGCGACGTAGATCGCCGGCTTCGAAGTGAGCAGGCACAACGGCTGCAGGAGGGGGAGCGCCTCGGGTTCGAGGCGCAGACTGTGTACCGGCTTGCCCTGGTCGAGATGCGCGCGGACCTGCGCGAGGACCGCTTCGAGCTTGACGGCTTCCTTGTCGCCGGATTTCACGCGCGACACGTTCCGGACGTGCGCCTTCTCGACGGTCGCGAGGTCGGCGAGCGCGAGTTCGGTGTGGATGGTCTCGATGTCGGAGACGGGGTCCACCCGTCCCGCGACGTGAACGACGTTCTCGTTCACGAAACAGCGCACCATGTTGATGATGCCGTTGGTTTCGCGGATGTGGGCGAGGAACTGGTTGCCGAGGCCTTCGCCCTTCGAGGCGCCCGCGACCAGTCCCGCGATGTCCACGAACTCGACGACCGCCGGCGTCACCTTGGCGGGCTTCGCGATCTCGGTGATCTTGGCGAGGCGCGGGTCCGGCACCGGCACGATGCCGACGTTGGGCTCGACGGTGCAGAACGGGTAGTTCTCGGCCGGGATGGAGGCCTGGGTGAGCGCGTTGAACAGCGTGGACTTGCCGACGTTGGGCAAGCCCACGATGCCGCATTTGAGGCTCATTTCTTGCGGGCCGGGTCGGAGCCCGGCAGGAATTTCTTCAGGAACGAGCCCAGCCCACCCGACTTCCCGGCCTGCTCGGGCGCCGCGGGCTGAGCAATCTCTCCGGCTTTTTCCGCCGCATCGGCTTGCGGGGTTTTCTTCGGCTTGTCCGGGCCCCTGGATTTCTGCGCCGCTGGGGGCTGCTCCGCCTTAGCGGGCTTCGCGGCCGGCTCCGGCTCGGTATGCAGCTTCAGCATCGCGCCCTGCACGTCGCCGGCGAGCATGAGCGGAAACACCTCGAGCGCGCGCCCGATCGCGGCGCCGATGTCGGCGCGCTCTTCCTGCGCCGGCTTGTGCAGCACGTATTCCGTCACGGCATGCCGGTCGCCGGGATGCCCGATGCCGATGCGCAGGCGCCAGTAATCGTGCGATCCGAGACGGGCCGAGACGTCCCTCAGCCCGTTGTGACCGGCGACACCGCCGCCTTGCTTGATGCGGACCACGCCTGGCGGAAAATCCAACTCGTCGTGCGCCACCAGGATCTCGGCCGGCGCGATCTTGAAGAAGCTTGCCAGCATCTGCACCGGGCGCCCGCTCGCGTTCATGAAGTTCTGCGGCAGCACCAGCCACGCGCCGCTCGCCTCGTGCCGCCCGACCAGCGCCTGGAACTTGGCGTCCTTGCGCAGCACCGTGTGCGTCTCCGCCGCGAAGCGCTCGACCAGCCAGAATCCCGCGTTGTGCCGCGTGGGCTGGTACCGGTCACCCGGGTTGCCGAGACCGACGATGAGCTTCATGTGAAAAAGCGATACGGGATGCGGGATGGCGAATCAATCCCGGATGCGGGATGCGCGATGCAGGATGCGGGATAAACCCCTCGTCCTATTTCCCGTATCTCGGATCGCTTATCTCGCATCTCGCATCTCGCATCTCGCATCTCGCATCTCGTATCTCGCATCTGCAAGAAAAAGCCCGCCACGTCGCGTGAACGAGGCGGGCTTTTGCCGCAGGCGCGGCGTTACTTGCCCGCTCCCTTTTCCTTCTTCTCGGCGGCGGGTTCCTTCTTGGCGGCGGGTTCCTTCTTCTCGGCGGCGGCCGGCTCCTTCTTCTCGCCTTCGGCTGCCGCTTCCGCGCCCTCCTCGCCCTCGGCCTTCACCTCTCCGATGATCTCGGTCACCGGCGCGGCCGCTTCTTCCTCGACCACGATCTCCTTCGGCACGTGCACCGATACCACCGACGGGTTCTCGTGCTTCAGTTTGGCGATGGGCTCCACGCCCTTCGGCATGGCGAGCTCCATGACGTGCAGCGTTTCGTTCAGCTCCAGGTCCTTGAGATCCACCTCGATATACGCCGGCAGGTCGTCCGGCAGGCACTGGATGTCGATGGCGTTCATCGTGGGCTGCACCACGCCGCCGTCGGTCTTCACGCCCGGGGCGATCTCGGCATTGAGGAAGTGCAGCGGCACCCGCATGTGGATCTTGCGGTTCTTGTCCACACGCTGGAAATCCACGTGCAGCACCTGCTTCTTCCACGGATGCATCTGGTAGTCGCGCAGCAGCGCCTGGAACTTCTCGCCGTTCAACGCCAGGTCGAGAATCGAGGCATGGAACGCCTCGAGGCCGAGATTCCGCAGCAGCGCCTTGTGTTCGACCTCGACGTTTTGCGCAGCCTTGTCGGCGCCGTAGACGATGCCCGGTACCCTTCCGGTGACGCGCAGGCGGCGGCTCGCACCCGATCCCTGTTGCGCGCGCGGGAATGCAGTTACTTCGATCTTCATTGCAAACTCCTAAAAAAGCTTTTAGCTATTGGCGTTTGGCTCTTAGCTAGACCGCTGTTCGCCAACAGCTAATGG
>CAYYZZ010000373.1:0-2877 GCA_964476235.1 uncultured Streptomycetaceae bacterium
CCGCTCATCTCCATGTCGATCCAGATGAGGTTGTTGGGGTCTTGTGCCATTATTGTTGAGGGGCGGCGGGTGTTTTCGGCGATAATTGTGTCACAGTTCAGGTTTTTCCGGCAGGCCGGCTCACAAAGTCTCTAGCACAAAATGAACACTTTCGGCATCGTCTTTCTCGCGGCGCTTGCGCTCGCCACCGCTACGCGACTGTTTCTCGCCAGCCGCCACCTGAGTCACGTCCGCGCTCATCGCGATCGGGTGCCCGATGCATTCGCCAGCGAGATCGGTCTCGCCGCACACCAGAAGGCCGCCGACTACACCTGCGCCAAGACCGGCTTTGCGATGATCGACCTGGTCGTCGGCGTGCTGGTCGTCCTGGCCCTCACCTTCGGCGGGGGGTTGCAGTGGCTCCACGACGTCTCCGCGGCGTGGATGGAAGCGGGGATCCCGCGAGGGTTGCTGCTCATCGCCCTGGTCGGCATCCTGATGACGCTCACGGACCTGCCGCTCGATCTGTACCGGACCTTCGTCATCGAGCAACGTTTCGGCTTCAACAAGACGACGCCCGGGCTGTTCTTCACCGACCTGTTGAAGAGCCTGCTGGTCGGCGCCTTCCTGTTGTTTCCGCTCGCGGCCTTGATCATATGGCTAATCCGGGAGCTCGGCGCTTATTGGTGGGTTTATGCGTGGGCCGTTACGGTGCTATACGGGATTTTCGTGCAATTCATCGCCCCGACCGTCATCGCGCCGCTGTTCAACAAGTTCTCGCCGATGGAAGACCCCGAATTGAAGGCGCGCGTCGAGCGCCTGCTCGAGCGCTGCGGCTTCAAGGTAAAGGGGTTGATGAAGATGGACGGCTCGCGCCGCAGCGCCCACGGCAACGCCTATTTCACCGGCTTCGGCAACTCGAAGCGCATCGTGTTCTTCGACACACTGCTCCAGCAGCTGAACCCGGCCGAAGTGGAAGCGGTGCTGGCGCACGAGTTGGGCCACTTCAAGCTGCGGCACATCCTGCAAAGAATCGTGCTGACTTCCGCGCTGAGCCTGGGGTTCTTCTGGCTGCTGGGCTCCCTCATGCGGCAGGAGTGGTTTTTCTCAAGCCTGGGCGTGGCGTCCCCTTCCCCGGCAATGGCGCTCGTTCTGTTCATGTTCGTCCTGCCCCCGTTCACTTTCCTGTTGCAGCCGCTCGGCGCCATGCTCTCGCGCAAGCACGAGTTCGAGGCCGACCAATACGCCGCGCAGAACGCCTCGGCGCGCGACCTCGTCTCGGCGCTCATCAAGCTCTACCGCGACAACGCCTCCACGCTCACGCCGGACCCCCTGCACTCGGCGTTCTACGATTCCCACCCGCCGGCCGTCGCGCGCATTGCGCGGCTTCAGCAGGCGTGACCGGTGACTAGAGAACTGTCTCAAAAACGAAATGGAACCACAGATGAACACAGATAGTCACAGATACTAAAACCCAATACCTTGTTCAGCAGGGGATTTCATCCGTGTTCATCTGTGTTTATCTGTGGTTAATTCTGTTTTTCGGATTTTTGAGATACGTGACTCATGACTGGAGTGAATGCCATGCCTAAGGCCGTTTCCGATCTCGCTTCCAGCAAGTGCAAACCCTGCGAGGGCGGCGTCGCGCCGCTCAAGGAGCAGGAGATCAGGAACCTGTTGAAGCAACTGGACGGCTGGGAGTATGCAAACGGGCGGATCGCCAAGGCCTACTCGTTCAAGAACTACTACCAGACGATGGCGTTCGTGAACGCCGCCGCCTGGATCTCCCACCGCGAGGACCACCATCCCGACATGATGGCCGGCTACAACCAGTGCCGCGTCGAATACGTCACCCACGCGATCAACGGCCTGTCGGAAAACGACTTCATTTGTGCCGCGAAGCTCGACAAGCTGTTCAGCCTGTAAGTAATCCGTGAAACGACGCGCTTCTAAACCAAAGTCGAATCACGAATCACGAATCACGAATCACGCTTCATTGTTGAATGGCCAGATCGTCGCCAGCTTCGGGCGGCGTTACCTGGTCGAACTCGCCGACGCTTCCCTGCTCGATTGCGTCACGCGCGGCAAGCGCGGGGCCCTGGCTTGCGGCGACCGCGTGAGCGTTGCCGTGAGCGCCGCGGGCCAGGGCGTGATCGAGGCGCTGGAGCCGCGCTCGACGCTGCTCTACCGCTCGGACCCCATGCGCCAGAAACTGGTCGCCGCCAACGTGACGCAGATCGTGATCATGGTGGCGCCGCTGCCCACCTTCCACGAAGAACTGGTGAACCGCTGCCTGGCCGCCGCCGAGCACGGCGGCATGGCCGCGCTGATCGCGCTCAACAAGACCGACCTGGAGCAGGCGCCTGAAACGCTCCGTGCGCTCGAGCCCTACCGCCGGCTGGGATACCGCGTGGTGGCGTTGTCCGCCAAGCGCGACCTCGCGCCGCTGACGCCGCACCTGAGGGGCCAGACCAGCGTGCTGGTGGGCCAATCGGGGGTGGGCAAGTCCACCCTCATCAACGCCCTGATCCCCGAAGCGTCCGTGCGCGTCGCCGAGCTTTCCGCCGCGCTCGATGCGGGACGCCACACCACGACGCACGCGCGGCTCTATCACCTCGATGGAGCGAGCCACATCATCGACTCGCCCGGCATGCAGGAATTCGGCCTGCACCACCTCGGCCAGGACGGCCTGGAGCAGGCGTTCGTCGAGTTCCGGCCGTTCCTGGGGCAGTGCCGCTTCCGCGACTGCCGGCATGTGACGGAGCCCGGCTGCGCGGTCGCAGCGGCCTGCGCGGATGGATCGATCGACGAGCGCCGGCTGGAGAGCTACCGTGGACTCGTCCGCGAGAGAAACCAGTGAATCGCGGTTCGCGATTCACCAATTAACCTCCCCTCCTG
>CAYYZZ010000374.1:0-2876 GCA_964476235.1 uncultured Streptomycetaceae bacterium
AGGAGGCGGGGTGGTGTGGTCGGGCGTCACGCGGATACGTAAAGCTCAATAGTGTACGATGAGCAAGACCACGACCGGGAAATTAAATGGACGAGGGAATGAAGCGCGGATTCGAGACGGGGGTCTTATTGATGCTGGCGCTGTTCGCAGCGCCAGCATGGGCGCAGACTTACCCCGCCAGACCGGTGCGGGTCATCGTGCCGAACGCGCCCACCGGCGTCACCGACGTGGTCGCGCGCATCATGGCGGCGAGGCTGAGCGAGGCGCTCGGGCAGCAGTTCGTCGTCGAGAACCGCGTGGGGGCGGGCAGCACGATCGGCACCGCAGCCGCGGTGAAAGCGGTGCCGGACGGCTACACGCTGCTGGTGGTCTTCGACAGCCACGCGAAGAACCCGCATCTCTTCAAGAATCTCGAGTACGACACGGTGGCTGATCTCGCGCCGATCTCGCTGCTCGTGCGCGGCCCGCTCGTCCTCGTCGTGCATCCCGGCGTGCCGGTCAGGACGGTCAAAGATCTCGTGCAGCTTGCGAAGGCGAAGCCCGGGGCGATCAACTTCGCCACGGTCGGACCGGGATCGCCCGCGCGGCTGCTGATGGAATGGCTGAAGCTCGAGGCCCGCATCAACATCACCAACGTGCCGTACAAGGCCGCGGGCATCGCGTTGACCGATCTCGTCGGCGGGCACGTGGACGCGATGTTCCCGACGGTCAGCAGCGCCGTACCCCACCTCAAGACCGGCCGGTTGCGCGCCGTCGCCGTGACCTCGGAGCAGCGCACCCCGGTGGTGCCGGGTGTGCCTACCATGAGCGAAACCCTGCCGGGATTCGTGGCGGAGTCGTGGGTCGGCGTGCTGGCGCCGGCGAAGACGCCGCCCGAGATCATCGCGCGGTTGAACGCCGAGGCCGTCAAGGTGTTGGGGCAGCCGGAGGTGAAAGCGCGGTTCGCGGAGCTGGGGCTGGAAACCGTCGGCGGCACGCCCGCCCAGTTCGATCAGTGGATACGCGCCGAGATCACCAGATGGGGACGCGTGATTCGGGAACAGCGGATCACGCTCGAATGAGGCAGGAATGAACTCCGTCAAACGCGGGATAAGGGATACGGGATAAGGTACTGTTTTGGTTTTCCGCGCGTTGCGCGGGTGCCTCATCCCTTATCCCTCATCACGCAGTTCGAGCTCTAGTTCGCCCAGTAAAGCTTGGTGGGATTGTCCACCAGGATCTTCTTGCGAATAGCCTCGTCCTCGCACATCTTCGCGAAGAGGTCCACCAGCTCGCCGTCGTTCGGCATCCACTTGACGTTGGGGTGCGGGAAGTCGGTTCCCCACATGACGCGGTCGGGCGCGGCCTTGATCAGCGCCTGCGCATACGGGATCGCGTCGTAGAAAGGCTTGCCCACCACGGAAACCCGCTCCGGGCCGCTCACCTTTACCCACGCGTGCTCGTTGTCCTTCATCAGCTCCAGCAGCTGGCGGAACGCCGGCTGCTCGAGTCCTTGCCGCGCGGACACGCGGCCCATGTGGTCGATGATGAACGGGATCTTCAGCTTCCTCAAGAATTCGCGCAGCTCCGTGATGTTGTCGGAGTCGAGGTGCAATTGCAGATGCCAACCCATCGGCGCGATACGCGCGATCATGTTCTCCACCGTCTCGAGCTCGGGCGTCCCGCCCAGGTGCTTCACGAAATTGAAGCGCAGGCCGCGCACGCCCCCGGCGTGCAGGCGCTGGAGTTCGCTTTGCGCCACATTTTTTGCCACCATCGCCACGCCGCGCCAGGCGCCCTTCGAGGACGCGATCGCGTCGAGCATCGCGCTGTTGTCGGTGCCGTGGCAGCTCGCCTGCACCAGCACCGCGCGCGAGAACCCGAGGTGGGCGTGCAGGGCGGCGAGCTTTTCCTTGGGCGCATCGGGCGGCTCGTAGGTGCGGTTCTTCGCGTACGGGAAGCGCTTGGCCGGCCCGAAGATGTGGCAGTGCCCGTCGCACGCACCGGGCGGCGGCGTGTACTTCGGCTTGACCGGGTTCGGGTCGGGCGGCGGGATGATGTTGACGGTTTTGTCGGTCATGGCGTGGAGTCCCTGGCCCGGAGCGGGCTGGCGCGGTGCTCGGCGCGAAGTTAACGCAGCGGCGCGGGCCGGTCAACCCGACACGCGGCGCCCCGGCTCAGCCGGGCGCGCTCTGCGGCGCGGTGTCGAGCGACCGCAAGTCAGCAAGCGCAGTCCACAGTGTGGCTCGCGTTGCCGCCGGCGGTGGCCCGATGGATAATTCGATCTGCTGATAAGGCGTGACGGGTGACGGGGAACCAGGTGCAAGGCTCAAGGTACAAGGTACAAGGTTCAAGGTTCAAGGAAAGTCGGATGACGTTCACGCTGTACCTTGCATCTTGGACCTTGAACCTTGAACCTTGAACCTGTATCCAGCCAGTGATGGGTGAAAATTGATGGGAGCAGGCAAGAAGAAGAAGCGCGGGCGTACGAATAAAGCATTAGGAGTCGGGCCCGCGGCGGCGGTGCACGTGCTGAAGAGCGGCATGCCGCGCGCGCTTGGCGTGCGGATCGTCTCGATCACGAAAAAGAAGGTCGTGGCCGAGATGCGGGTGAAGCGCATGCACATCAACCGCTCGGGCCGCGTGAACGGCGGCGCGCTCATGGCGTTCGCGGACGTGATGGGCGCCGCCGGCACCGTCGCGAACCTGCCGCCCGGCCACCGCACCGGCACGCTCGAGTCGAAAACCAATTTTTTCCGGGCGGGCGAGCGCCCGGTGCTGCGGGCCGTGTCGGTGCCGCTGCACATCGGCCGCACCACGATGGTGTGGCAGACCACGATCCGCAACCCCGACGGGCAGATCGCCGCCATCGTCACCCAGACGCAGATCGTCATCCC
>CAYYZZ010000375.1:0-2854 GCA_964476235.1 uncultured Streptomycetaceae bacterium
CCGGTCTGCGCTGCTCGGCGGCTCGCAGGGGCCCCAACTTCAAAGGCCGGTCCGCGAACCGCGACCCGCGAGTCACTGGTTTGAGCCACTCATCACCCATCACTCAACACCGGGTTTAGAGGCTGCTCGGCGGCGAACAGCGCCCCCAGGAAATTCGAGTCTGACCCCGAGGCCACCCCGAGGCCCGGTGCTCCCTCATCCCTTATCCCTTATCCCTTATCCCCGCCCTCATCCCTCTTGGCCGGCGCGTGGAGCGGCTTCGACACAGCCGTCAGAACCGCTTTTCTCACTCGGCTTAGTGGTCTGTCCCCAAGCAGTTCGATCCCTAAGGTGGAACGGCGTAACCCGCCGTTATTCGAACAATTCGGCGTGCGTCCCCGTGCGGACGAAAATAACCTCTTCGCCCTGCTTCGTGCGATTTACGCGGTAGATCAAGACCCAATCACCGGCGATGTGACAGTCCCGGTGAGCCCGCCATTCTCCCTTGAGCGGATGGTCGTGATATTCGGCGGGGAGAGGACCCGCATTCTCGATGAGGAGCCGCATGACCTTCTTTAGCTCCTCCATGTCGTAGCGGCCGCTTCCTGCGAGCCGCCGCCAGTCTTTAACGAACTGCTTTACCTGCCCGCTTCTTCTTGGGGCGTTTCCCTTCGAGCTCATTGATCAGATCCTTTGCCGTTGAATAGCGCGCGGGGGTCTGACGTGCCTCGATCATTGCTGCCCGGGTTTCTGCGTTCGGAACTTCCCTGATCTCAAACGGCAACCCCTTCGCTGCAACCACCTGGCGCAAGAACAGCCTTATCGCGTCGCTGATATTGAGTCCACACCTGCTCAGAACGTCTTGTGCTTCGTCCTTGAGTTCAGGTTCGATGCGGGAACGGATTTCGGAGGTCAGCATGTTTTGGGGTTTCAGGATGGCTTAGGGGGTGAGATGGGTCGCAGGTTTAGAGTGATCGCGGTTTCGGCTGATGGAGTTTGGTATAAGCAATTTCGACTGGTGTCAGGTTTTGACGAGTAGTCAGGCAAATGTAAACAAACTACGATAGCTACAAGGACGCTACATTGTAGCTACAAGCAGGCGGGCGGTCAAGAGCCACGTGGATTGTCATAGCCAATGCATGACGGCGGCGAACATCAGTCGTCACTTCTGGGACGCTCTATCTGAGACGCCTTATCTGGGACGCAGTACCTGGGACGCCTCATCCCTCCATCCTCATGGCGCGCAACGCTGTATTACCACGCACTGCCGGGTCTTCCTTTCGATCTGGCCGACGGTACCGGGCATGGCGTCAGGTTCTCATTGCGTCCACAGTTCCGAAAGAGGCACGGCGTACAATCCCTCGCCGAAGCTGGCGGCCACCTCGCCGTCGTAGAGCACGATGCCGGCCCTGAAATGCTTCCCTGTCCCGTCCTTGAGCTTTTGCAGGCCGCGAAAATCGGCGGCGGTCACCGTTGCTCCTGCCTTCACCTCCACGCCCGCCAGCTCACCGCCCGGACGCTCCAGCACGAGGTCAACCTCGAACCCGTCCCGGTCGCGGAAATGGTGAAAGCGGAATTCGTCCTCCTGCCAGCTCGCCTGCCGGCGCAATTCCTGATAGACGAACGTCTCCAGCATCTGCCCGAGCAGCGCGCGATCCTCCCAAAGCGCCGCGGCATCCCGGTTTAGCACGGCGGAGGCGATTCCGGTGTCCCCAACATGCAGCTTCGGCGTCTTGATCAGCCGGCTCAGCCGGTTGCTGTGCCAGGGCGGCACCTCCTCGAGCAGGAATACCCCTTCCAGCAAGGTCACGTAGTCGCGGATCGTCGGCCGGCTCAACTGCAGCGGCGCGCCCAGATCGCTGATATTGATCAGCCGGGCGGTCTGCCCGGCGGCGAGCTTCAGGAGCCGCGGCAAGGTATCCAGGGAAGCGATGCGCGCCAGATCGCGAACGTCGCGCTGCACCATCGTCTCGACATAATCGCGGTACCAAGCAGCCCGGCGGCGCGCGGTGCCGCGCCCCAGTGCGGCCGGATAGCCGCCGCCGGCGATCCGGCCGGCAAGCTCCCGGCCCAGCCGCGGGCGCTTCCTCGCCGGGAATCGCCCGCCGAACAGCGTATCGAGGAAATGCGGCGGATGGCCCGCCATCTCACTTTGCGCCAGCGGGTACAGGCGCTGAATCCCCATCCGCCCCGCGAGCGAGTCCGACAGCGCGGGCACCAGCAGCACGTTCGCGGAGCCCGTGAGCAGGAACCGGCCCGGGGCCCGGTTCGCGTCCACCGCCATCTTGAGCGAACTGAAAATTCCCGGCGCCCGCTGCACCTCGTCCAGAATGCACTTCGCCGGTAGATCCGCCACGAAGCCGATCGGGTCGGACCTCGCTGCAGCGAGCGTCACTTCGTCGTCGAAGCTCTTGTACGCGTAGCCCGCCTTGGCGCCCAGGTGCTGCGCCAGGGTGGTCTTGCCGCACTGGCGCGGCCCGTGTATCAGCACCACGGGCGTATCCGCCAGCGACTCCTTCAGGCGGAGCTCGGCAAACCGGGGGTAGTATCGTTCTGCGACCATTCCGGCTGATTGTAAGTCCGGTGTCCGGCTGATTGCAACTTTACCCTCCGGCTATTTGAAACCCTCCACGTGGCCAAATGCCGGTTTGGGCTCCGTCCAATTGCCGGTTGTCTGAGCGTCCGATTGCTGGTTTCGACTCCGGCTGATTGAAACTTTACCCCCCGGCTATCTGAAACCCGCTGTCCGGCTAACTTACTATTAGCGCTCCTTCTTAGGCGGCCGTTTCACTTAGGGGATAGACCACTTAAGAGCGGTTGCTGCGGCCGATTCTTAGTGGTCTGTCCCCCAAGGTCTATACCCCAAGGTCTATAC
>CAYYZZ010000376.1:0-2853 GCA_964476235.1 uncultured Streptomycetaceae bacterium
CAGCCTTTATGATTTTCGCCCATTGGGCAATCTCCGCGACGATCATTTTCTCGAGTTCCTCAGGCGTGCTCACGGCGACCTCGGAGCCGTCCGCCAGAAGCTTTTCCCTGGTATCGGCAGCCTGCATCGTCTTTGCCGTTTCCGCGTTGAGAATTCTAATAATGGCACGAGGCGTGCCGGCCGGCGCAAGCAGCGCGTAGAGCTGTTCCACCACGAATCCGGGGATAACGGACGCAAGGACCGGCACTTCCGGCAGGAGGGAGCTGCGCTCCCGGCTCGTCACGCCCAGCGGCCGCAGCCGGCCGCTCTTGATTGCGGGCAGCGCGGGCAGCAGGTTGCTGAACATGGCATCAGTCTCCCCCGCCACGACGGACAGCGTGCCCGGCGAGCTGCCCTTGTAGGGGACGTGGATCATCTTCAATCCCGCGAGCGCGCAGAAAAGCTCGCCGGCCAGGTGCGCCGGCCCGCCGGCGCCGGAGGATGCGTAGGTGAGCCTCCCCGGCCTATTCTTCGCGAGCCCGATCAGCTCCTTCACCGAGCGCGCCGGGACCGACGGATGCGCGACCAGGACATAGGCGGTCGTCGCCACGAGCGACACCGGCGCGAAATCGCGCGGCATGTCGAAGGGCAGCTTGCTGTAGAGTGCGGGCGCGGTGACCATCACGCTGCTCGTCGCAAGCAGAAGCGTATAGCCGTCCGGGGGCGCCTTCGCCACGACTTCGGTGCCGATGCGCCCGCCTGCGCCCGCGCGATTTTCCACGATCACCTGCTGGCCCAGCGCCACACCGAGCTTCTGGGCAAGCAGGCGGCCGACGAGGTCGGAGCCCCCGCCCGGCGCGAACGGAACGATCATGCGCACCGGCTTGGCCGGATACGACTGCCCGGCTGCGCTAGCCGCCAACGCGCAGCCGAGCAGGAAGGCGAAAGGCGGAAGTCGAAAGGCGAAAGGAGTTTTTTTGTCTTGCTGCATTTTTGTCGATCGCTCCTCTCGAATATTAATTTAATTATTAATTAAATATTTACGTAACTATCCGGTTTTCCCCAATGAAGCATTGTTCTTACTTCCGCCTTTCGCCTTTCGCCTTTCGCCTTGTTCCTCGACCGGCTTTGAAACGCTGAGACTCTGGCCGCCGGCCGTGGGCAGGAACATGGACTTGCCGCCGGCCCCGCCCGCCACGATCAGGATGAGGTCGCGCGGCTCCCGGACGATCGGCACCATGGACTTGTCGTCGCTCTGGTCCACGAACTCGGGGAAACGCGGCCCCTTCGACTTGCCGCGATTCTTCATGAGGCCCCACGGCTGGCGCGCGCTCTCGAACAGCGCCCGCTGCACGTCAAGCTTGCTCCAGCCCGCGGCCGCGAAGAACTGCGCATGCTCGATGCCCAGCACGAGCACCGGGTGCCCCTGCGAATAAAGATTGTTCACGCCGAGCGTCGCCATGGAGGATGCGAAGGTCCGCACGATCTCTTCCGGCACGGTCTGGATGTTCTCCGTCATGCTGTGCGGCGCCTCCGTGTTGACGACCGTCACGACGCTTTGCCCGCGCGCGAAACCGCGCTCGACGTGCAGCGGCTCCCACGGGTTGGCGGCCTCGTACTCGGCGATGCAGTAGGTGTACTTGCCGGGATGCCCGGTCTGCGAAGCGTCCACGGCCGGGCCGGCGCCTCCGACGTTGACGAGGATCAGCCGCAGCGCGCGGCCGATGGTTGCGTTGGCGCGCCAGCCGGGGCCGAACAGCCCGCGGCCGCAGTTGATCCGCAGCCGCGCGACGAGAGGGCCGTTGACGATGATGAGCGGAGCGCCGGCGTGCGTGGTGGTCTGGCGGTGCGAAAGCCCGTACTCGGGCTCGGACACGGCCTGCAGCGCCGCGACCACCACCGGCAGGTACTCGGGCCTGCACCCCGCCATGACGGCATTGACCGCGATCTGGCGCATGCTCGCCACGCCCATTTTTGGGGGAACGGTGGCGATGATCTCGTCGGCGCCGCGCCACGGCATGCCACCGAGCATCGCCTGCACGCGCTCGTCGGTCGGTGGAACGATGGGAAGCCCATCGGTCCAGCCGCGCTCGTAGAAATACTCGTTGACGCGGTCGAACGCGTCGTTGGGGCCGACGACGTGTGGAAGATCAGATTTCACCGGCGCGCGTCTTCGATCGTCAGCGCGGCATGACCGCCTCGGGCAGCGGGTACTGCTTGCTCTCGAATTCGCGGGCAAGCGCCTCGGCCGGGGTCGTCAGCACGCGCACGCATTCCTTGGCGATGTCCTCGCCCCTTTTTGCCACCAGCGCCTCGTCGGGGTTGCCGACGGGATGCGGCACGACGACGATCGGCAGGCTCGCGTGACCGATACCCTCGCCCACCACCTGCGCGAGCGGCGCGAAGGCGGTGCTGATGACGGTGACCGTGGGGATACCCAGGTCCTCGAGCGCGGCCGCGTCACGCGCGGTCCAGGGGGTCGAGGACCCTCAGTGGCCGACGCCGTTGATGACCGCATCGCACTGCGCGGCCATCTCCGGCGCGAACTTCGACGGTATGCCCAGATAATCCTTGCGCCAGAACTTCACTTCCGCGACGCCGTGGTCCCGCTTCAGCACGTCCGCGACGCCGCGCAAAACCAGGTCCGCGAACTCCTTGCAGTTGTCCAGTATCCCGATGCGCGCGCCACGCACCGTCTTCAGCCGTGTTGCGAGCCGTTTTGACTGGATATCCGCGGTCCCGGTCGGAACATAAACCGAAATGCCGCCGATGGTTTCCTTCGCGTGAGTTGTCATGACCGGTCCCTCCGTTGCCTGGAGTGCCAAAAATAGATATTAACAACTATCGGCGCGAGCGGCCAAGACGAGTTTCTTT